>WLOZ01000273.1 GCA_009699025.1 Actinomycetota bacterium | reverse complement strand
ATGTCGCTCATGCTGGGTGCCGCCATCAGCGCCTCGCTCACCGTGCCGCTCGAGCACCTACTCGGGTCGTGGCAGGCCGCGCTCGCCTTCTGGGCCGTGCCGACGGCCGTGGCGTGGGTCATCTGGACCGTGGTCGAGAGGCGCGAGCGAGTGGCCGCACCTTCGGCTGCGCGCCAGGTGACCTCGCTGAGTGACCTCCCGTGGCGCAGCAGCACCGCGTGGGCCCTCACCGCCTTCCTCGCATTCAACTCAATTTTGTACTACACAACCGTGGCGTGGCTCGCCCCCTCGCTCGAGGCTCGCGGGCTCACTCAGGCCCAGGCGGGGGCGGCTTTCGGGCTCACGTCGGCGGTCGGCATCATCGCAGCCCTCGTGTTCCCTCCCCTACTGCAACGTTCCCAGCACCCACGCGTGCTTCTCGCAGCCGTCGTGCTCGCGACCTGCACCTCGCTGCTGGGCATCGCCTTCGTTCCACTGCTCGCGACAGCGTTCTGGATGGTGCTGTTCGGGGTGGCAAATACAGCGTGGTTCACCATGGGGCAGGCCCTCATCGGCATGCTGAGCACCGACGGCGGACACGCCGCACGTCTCACCGCGATGGTGTACGCCGGCATGTACCTGATGGCCGCCACCGGCCCGGTGACCGCGGGGGCGCTGCTGCAGGCAACCGGATCGTGGGCCTCGGCGTTTGCGATTCTGGCCGGGATGAGTCTTCTCGGCCTCGGTGCCGTGCGATGGTTGCACCCGTCGGGCCGGGGTACAGGCCGCCCCTCCGTCTAAATAGGTTGAATCGTGACGATTCGCTGACAAGTCTCGACCAAAGACCGTGCCTCCACGCGGTGCTTGCCCACGGTCGTTGCGACGGTAACAATGAACTGCCACATGAGGTGAATCCCGGCTAGGGTCATCTCCGGGCATGCCCCTCAGCGGTGGCGCCCACGAAGGAGGGTGACGGCATCCGACTCTCCCGCGTGATGGTCGCATACTCAGGCTTCTGCGTGGTCGAGTACGCCTATTGGGCCGGCGTGCTCATCTACGCCTACACCGTGGGTGGCGCGGCCATCGCGGGGGTGGTGCTCCTGGCGCAGCTGCTCCCGGCCGCCCTGCTCGCCGCCCCGCTCGGCTCGCTGGTCGACTGGCTTCCGACGGGGGCGGCGCTCGTGGTGTCGTACGCGACGCAATCGGTGCTGATGGCGCTGCTCGCGGTGGCCGCGTGGGTCGGCGCCGGTCTCGTCGTGATCGTGACGCTCTCCGCCCTGGTCACGATAGCGGTGGCGCTGTCTCGCCCGCTCCACTACGCCGCGCTCCCACAGCTGGTGCCCACGCCGCGACTTCTCGTGCGCACGAACGCGACGTCGGGCTTCGTCGAGGGGGTCGGGGTCTTCCTCGGCCCGGCGATCGCAGGGCTGCTAATGCTCGTTAGCGGCCTCGCTGCCGCGGCGCTCGCGAGCGCCGCGGTAACCGCCGTGGCGGCGGTGCTGTGCCTGCGACTGGGGATTCCCCACGCGCGCGTTGCCGAGGGCCTGCCGAACGAGGGAGTTCTCACCGGTGTGCGCGCCGTGGCCCACGACCGTTCCCTGCTCTCGCTACTGGTGCTCGTGTTCGCCTCATTCGTGGTCACCGGCTCGCTGGAGATCCTCGGCGTCTCCTTCGCGACCGACGTGCTTGGGGCAGGAGCATCGACCGCAGGCCTGATGATGGGGGCTGCCGGAATCGGCCTGCTGATCGGGTCTGCCGGTGCCGTCGGACTGTCGATGCGCCCGCGACTGACCGGGCCGGTCACCCTGACCCTGGCCATCGCGGGGCTCCCCCTGCTGCTCATGGCGGCGGTGGGGACGCTGCCGCTCGCAGTGGTCCTGCTCACCCTCTCCGGAGTCGGAATCGCGATGTCTGCCGTGGCCGGCCGAACCCTGCTGCAACGCACGACCGAGGGCACCATGCTCGCCCGAGTGTTCGCGGTTCAGGAGTCGGTGCTGCTTTTCGGGCTGTCGCTGGGCGCGATCCTCGGACCTCTTTTCGTAACGTCGATGGGTGCCGCGCACGCCTATGTCCCTCTCGGCACCGCCCTGATCGTCATCTCGCTACTCGCGATCCCCTCCCTTCGCGTCCTCGATGGTCGCGCGGCCTTTCGCCCCGACGTGGCGCGACTGCTGAGCACGGTTCCCTTCCTCGGGGGTATGCCAGCCCCCGCGTTCGAATCGCTGGCCCAGAGCGCGCGCTGGGTTTACGTGACACAGGGCCAGGTGCTCGTGCGGCAGGGGCACGTCGACGACGTGCTCTACGTGGTCGACGTGGGACGGCTGTCCGTGGAGGTGGACGGGCTCAGGGTTCGAGTCCTCGAATCGGGCGATGCGTTCGAGGAGTCAGCGCTGCTACGAGCCTCCCCGCGAACTGCAACGCTCACCGCCACGGAGAGCGGTCGGGTGCTGGCCGTGTCTCGCGCCGACTTCCTGCGGTCGACGGCCATGGGAATGAGCGCGCGCTCCTTGGCCGGGCTGCTGTCGGAAGATGCCAACGAGGCACACGTCGTCGCAGCACTCATCCGCGCCCCCGCCGACGAAGCGACCCTTCGCCAGCTTCTAGCGATGGAGCCGCGAGCGCTCTCCGACGTCTTGGCGACGCTGCTCGACAGCGGGGTGATACGCCTCGAGGGCGGCGTGTACCGGGCGGTGTTTGGCCGACGCCGCACGATGGGCCCGTCACTGGCCGGCAGACTCAATGCAGCCGAGGGGTTGGGCGAGTCGGGTGGGGTCTAGATCGTGCTGTTGTCGATGACGAAGCGGTAGCGAACGTCGGGCCGGGGTACAGGCCGCCCCACCGTCTCAATCGGTTGAATCGTGACGATTCGCTGACAAGTCTCGACCGAAGACCGTGTTTCCACGGTGGTGAAGACGCGCGCGTGTTGCCACCGTGACACGTAGCCTGCGCATCCGGTCGAGCCCGCGCAGCGCCACCGCGAGGGCACCCGCTCACTCGTGGGGACCGCTGGAGGAGGGAGACAGCCATCCGACTCTCGCGCGTGATGGTCGCGTACTCGGGCTTCTGCATCGTCGAGTTCTCCTACTGGACCGGGGTGCTGATTCACGTATACAACGTGAGTGGCCCGGCCGCTGCCGGGGTGGTGCTCCTCGTGCAACTGCTCCCCGCCGCCCTGCTCGCTGCCCCACTCGGCTCGCTCGCCGACCGACTTCCAACCGGCGCGGCGCTGACGATGTCCTACGCCGCCCAGGCGGTGCTGCTGGTTCTGCTCACCGCTGCAGCATGGATCGGTGCGAGCCTCATTGTGATCGTGGCGCTCTCCACGCTGGTCACGATCGCGGTGGCGGTGTCTCGTCCTCTTCATTACGCAGCGCTCCCGCAACTGGTGCCCACACCTCGGCTGCTCGTGCGCACCAATGCGGCCTCGGGCTTCCTCGAGGGGGTCGGGGTTTTCCTCGGCCCGGCCATCGCAGGGCTGCTGATGCTCGCGAGCGGCCTAGCGGCGACCGCCCTGGCAACCGCCCTGATCGCTGCTACCGCCGCGATGCTGTGCCTGCGATTGGGGATTCCGCACGTGCGCGGCGCTGAGGACGTGCCCCACGAGGGCGTCCTTACGGGCGTGCGAGTTGTGGCCCACGACCGCTCACTGCTCTCGCTACTGATGCTGGTCTTTGCCTCCTTCGTGGTAACCGGCTCGCTGGAGATTCTCGGCGTCTCCTTCGCCAACGACGTACTCGGCGAGGGAGACGCCACCGCCGGCCTGCTGATGGGGGCCGCCGGAATCGGACTGCTGATCGGATCGGCTGGCGCCGTGGGCCTGTCGATGCGCCCACGTCTGACCGGGCCGGTCACCCTGACCCTGGCCGTGGCAGGACTGCCCCTGCTGGTCATGGCCGTGGCCGGAACCCTGCCCGTCGCACTGCTGTTGCTCACCCTCTCCGGCGTCGGCATCGCAGTGTCGGCAGTGGCGGGACGAACCCTGCTGCAGCGCACCACCGAGGGCACCATGCTGGCCCGCGTGTTCGCGGTTCAGGAGTCGGTGCTGCTGCTCGGCCTGTCGCTGGGCGCGATCCTCGGGCCCCTGTTCGTAACGTCGATGGGAGCCGCGCACGCCT
>WLOZ01000272.1 GCA_009699025.1 Actinomycetota bacterium | reverse complement strand
TCATGGCCGAGGACTACCGCCAGCAGTACAACAAGCACCGGCCACACTCCTCGCTGGGCTACCTGACGCCCGACGAGTTCACGCTAGATTGGCACAACAACAACCCCGGACTCACACAAGCACTGGCTCACTAACCGGGGGCAGGTCAATGTCACGCACGTTGAGATGTTAGTGGGGGTGGGGATATCTCGAATATCAGTGGACATTCCGACCCATGATCAGATCACCTTCGGAACATCATGTCTAAGCCCTCACACCAGCACCTTCACCCCGAAGTAGTCGAACAAGCCCTGCTTGATCGGCTCATCGAACTTCAGCTGCATCGTCACCACCGGAAGTGGCTTGCCCGAGCTGCCCGGCATCGTGGTCTCCATCGCGCCGGCGGCTGTGGCTCGACCAAGGTAGTAGTGGTCGGGGCCGTCGACGTCGTCCTTCTTCACGAACACGTGAATGGCCACGGCATTGTTCACGATTGGCGCCACGTCGGCGCTTGCCAACGTGCGATTGCTTTTGCTGAACCACGTCATGGTGGAGGGGTCGAGCAGTTGGTCTTCATACGCCACGCTTGCCGATACTTCATCCGACTTGTTCAGAGTGATGAAGAGCGCGCACACACCAAGCCCCACATCGACCTTCACCCCGTAGATGGTGGAGGCAGTGGAGCGCGTCCAGCCCACAATGCGGGCTGAGTCGCGTCGCGAGTACTGCATTCCCTGGGTGAACGGCACATCGAGCGAGTACCGCTTGCGCACCAGCGCCTCGCCGGTGCGCAGCAGATCGGCAACCGCCGACCGCAAGGCCGATGAGTTGTCGTAGTCGCTGCGGAACTCCGGCGTGAGACGAACCACGTCGCCCTCGCGCACGGCAATGCCTGCCTGGTAGCGCTTCACATCCGCCTGCGGATACCCGTCGAGCGTGAACGTGTCGATGGCGCTCTTCACGCTCACGGCGTCCGACGCGATTCCCTGCGCTACGAAGACGTCCACGAGCTCCGCCGCGGTGACGGAGTCCCGCTCGAGGAGCAGTCCGAGCAGCACGAACTCGTGCAGTCGCTTGGCGGCCATCACCTCATGCGACAGCAGGTGCAGTGCTCGCGACTGCCGATCGTTGAGCCCCGAGTCCACGCGTAGCAGTGACTTCACGAGGGCCGGGTAGTGCTCCTTCTTGGTGGCCAGCAGCAGCGGGTCAACCGACTCGAAACGGAAGAAGTCCCACAGCTCGGGAATGCTGCCCACCCGGTTCTGCATGGCCACGAGTGCGTTCTTGAGGTTGGCCAGGCTGTCTAGCTGCGTACGGGCTATCGAATTCAGCACCCGCTCACGCGCCACCTCGTCGAAGCTCACGCTCGACAGGCCGGGCAGAGCACCGGCCTCCACCGCTTCATTGAGTCGCTCTCGAAGTGATTCGCGGTTGAGCGACTCGTCGCCGAACAGGGCGATCGGGATGAGGAAGTTGTTGGTGTAGTTGCCGATCACGTCGATGACGACCACGTAGTCCTTGCCCTCGGCCAGCCGCAGGCCGCGGCCGAGCTGCTGCACGAACACGATGGCCGACTGCGTCTGGCGCAGCATGACCACCTGGTTGATGCTGGGAATGTCAACGCCCTCGTTGAACAGGTCAACGGTGAGTATGTAGTCGAGCTCGCCGGCCTCGAGTTGTTCCACACGTGCGTCTCGCTCGTCGACCGGATCGTCGGCGGCCAGCGCCACCGTGCGCATCTGTCGGCCGTTCAACGGTCGCCGGTTCAGCTCGTCGGAAAGGGCCCGCGCCTCTTCTACGCGGCTGCAGAAGATGAGTCCGCGGGGCGGCACGCCCGCCTGGCCGTAGAGCTCGATCACGTTGATGAGGTGCAGCACGCGCTCGGGAGTGATCAGCACGCTCAGCTCGGAGTCGTCGCTCGGCCCCTCGTCGCCCTCGTAGGTGACGTCGGCGACGCCGTAGTAGTGGAACGGGGAGAGCATCTGCGACTCGAGCGCCTTGTTGAGACGAATCTCGTACGGCACGTTGTAGTGGAACAGTTCGAAGACGTTGAACCCGTCGGTTCGCTCGGGGGTGGCGGTGAGGCCGAGCAGGAACTGCGGGGTGAGGTAGTCGATCACCCTGCGGTAGGTGTCGGCGCCAGAACGGTGAGCCTCGTCGATCACCACGTAGTCGAACGTGCTGGGCGGAATCTGGTCGAGCGTCTGCTTCTGAGACAGCGTCTGGATGGTGGCGAACACGTACCGGCTGTGCAGCTGCTTGGAGGTGCCGGTGAGCAGCCCGTAGTCGGAATCTGGACCGCCGAGCACCCGCTTGAACTCGCGGATGGTGCGGCGCAAGATCTGCTCGCGGTGCACCACGAAGAGCATGCGTCGGGGGTTCATCGCCCGCACGTCGAGCGCGGTGAGCATGGTCTTCCCGGTGCCCGTGGCAGAGATCACGATGGCGCGCTCGTTGCCCTGTGCCCTAGCGAAGTCGAGCGCGAGCAGGGCGTCTTGCTGCATCGCGTTGGGTCGAACACCACTCGGAATGTCGAGGTCTGTGGCGGGCACAGGAACTCGGGGCAGCCGCAGTGGGGGAGCCACGTAGGTGGCGGTGTACTGATCGATCCACTCCTGGGTGAGGGGTCTCGAGTCGAGTAGCTGTTCGTCGAGAACTCGGCGCAGTTGGTGGGCTAGATCGCTGTCGTGGGCCGCGCTGACCTTGAGGTTCCACTCGTAGTTCTCCGAGAGCGCGCCGTTGGTGAGGTTGGAGCTGCCGACCATCGCCGTGACGTTGCGCAGCTGCGTGAAGATGTACCCCTTGGGATGGAAGTTGTCTGACGTGTGGATTCGGACATCGATTCCGCGCCGGCGCTTGAGGTTGAGCAGCTCGGCGAAGGCCTCGGGTGCGTTGAACCCGAGATAGTCCGACGTGACGATGGTGCCGGCGCCCCGGAAGTCGAGCAGATGCTGCTTGAGCTGGGCGATCGCGCCCGCCGACACGAACGCCACCGAGAAGGTGAACCCCTCAGACCGCTTGAGCTCCTCAACCAGCGTGTGCTCGACCGTGCGACCGTCTCGGTTCAGGATCACCTGGGGCGCAAGATGCCCCGCGGCGGCGGCGTTGGCGCCCACGAAGCCATGGTGAATCTCAACCTCGAACGCCTCTGCCCACACGAAGTCGGCTGGCTCCATCACCCCAGCTCCTTTCCGATGAGGGCAACCGCAGGTATGTCGGCAGGCGCCCACTCGACCGTGCCGAACTCGTGAGGGGAGAGCCACCGTAGGGCGGAGTGCTCGGTCGACTCCGGGCTGCCCTGCGCGAGTTCGCAGTAGAACGTGGTGAGGGTGACCTGGCCGAAGTCGTAGTCGTGCACCGTGGTGGTGACCTCACGGCCCACAACGATGGAGCAGCCGAGCTCCTCGCGGATCTCCCGCTCGAGGGCGGCTTCGGGGGTTTCACCGAGTTCGATCTTGCCGCCCGGGAACTCCCACAGGCCTGCGAGGCTCCCAGACATTCCGCGCTGCGCTGCCAGGACGCGACCCTGCTGCGTGATCACTGCTCCCACGACGCGAATCTGCTTGCCCATCGGTGCTCCCCCCGTTGCCAGGGAGCTTAGCCGGAAGAGCTGACGTCGCGTGGTCGCTCGGGTGGGAGCGGCCCAAGCGGTTCGACGATGCGTACCCACTGCCAGGCACCTAGGCCCGACCAAGCAGCCCTACTCATCGGGGCCGGGTCAAATGAGACAGCGACAGCCACCGCTTGCGCTCTGCTGGCTGCCACTGACTGGCGACAGGCGGCGGTCACCGGCCCCAACAGTCAGTCACGCTCGATAGCCTTCGAGCGTGACGGCATCGAGCCAGGTTAACGGCGGTGGAGAGCCAGCCCCGCTTGAGCGTGTCAGGCTGCTCGCCTTTCACTATTTGGCCGCCGACGAGGCCGGTCAGTACGTCACGATCATGCGCATGCTGGCCGACGACATCGGCGGTCTGCTCAGCGACTGGTCTGCGTCCGAGCTCGCGGCGACGCTGGAGGAGCGCGCCGGCCTGATACTCGACGTCGACACAGTCGAAGCGCGGCTGCGGTATCTCCTCGATCGGGGAAACCTCGCTCGATCGCCTCGAGAGTCGGAAGCGCGGTCG
>WLOZ01000271.1 GCA_009699025.1 Actinomycetota bacterium | reverse complement strand
CGTCCCTCCGTTTTCAGGTGGCCGATCTCGTGCCTATGGGCATCGATGAGTCCGTGCTCGACTTCATTCCTATGCAGGAGGTCGACAAAGGCGGATCGCCGATGCATCGCGGACTGCTCGTTGCTGCCTCGCAGGACACCGTGCTGGGAGCCATTGCTGCAGCCACGGCAGCCGGGCTCGAGACCGTTCAGGTCGACCTCACCCCTTTCGCCGTGCTTCGCAGCGTGGCAGTTGACGGGCGCGAGGGCCGCTCCTCCATGGCGGAGGCAGTTGTCGATATCGGCGCCCGGGTGACCAACATCGTGGTGCACGACAATGGTGTTCCCCAGTTCGTCCGCGTGCTCATGATGGGTGGTGACACCGTCACCGAGGCCCTCATCGAGAAGGCCGGACTGTCCGCCGCTGAGGCCTCGGCCGTGGTGCGCAACCCCCATGGTGCGACTCGGGTCGACCCGCTGATTGTCGAGCGGGTGCTGGCGGCGTCGATTAGCTCCCTCGTTGACGAGGTGCGCACCAGCGTCGACTACTTCCTCGCCAGCGGCTCGGGCAGCGGACTTTCACGTTTGGTTCTCACCGGCGGGGGATCGCGCCTGCCGCAGCTGGCCGAGAGACTAGCGGCGGGGGTGAGGGCGCCTGTGGTTCAGGGAACGCCGTTCGCGGCGCTCGACACCTCGCGCACACCTCTTACGCCCGACCAGCTGTCGTTCATTGAGCCGATGGCTGCGGTGCCGGTCGGACTCGCGATGGGAGGACTGTCATGACCATGATGGCCGACGCTCATGCCCAGGGGCTCAGTCCCGAGGGCATCCACGTGCCCGTGCCCACTGCCGCTTTCCCGGGTTCGTCGTTTCCGATCGCCCGGCTGATCCCGCAGTCGGTCGCCGACTCCAAGCGAGTGCGACGTGCCCGCCGTCTGGCCGTGGTCGGCATCGGTGGAGCAGTACTGGCCGTCGGGGGATTGTGGATGATGGGCTCATCGCAGGTTGCTGAGGCCGAGCAGCAACTGGCAGACGCCCAAGCCGCATCCGGGTTGCTCGCGGCGCAGCAGGCGAAGTTCTCCGATGTGCCCCGCGTGGCGAGCGAACTGGCCAACGCGAGACAGGACCTAGAGCTGGCCCTGGGCAGTGAGGTGCTGTGGTCGTCGGTGCTCGCCAAGCTTCAGGCGACCGCGCCCAAGGGGGTCTCGCTCACCAAGATCACCGCGGCGCTGCCGGAGGGTGTCGGACAGGTGCCTGCTGCACCCGCGAACGGCACTGCCGGGTCTACTGGGTCAACCTCCGAGGTTGTCATCCCCGCGGGCAGGATGACCGTCGCTGGAACTGCCGACTCGTACTCGTTGGTCGCGGGATGGCTCGACGCGTTGGCGGCCGACAAGCTGCTCCTCGATCCCACCCTCACCCACGCGTCAACCGTGAGCGGCGAGGGCACCCCGGGAGTCGGCTTCGACAACACCGTCGACCTCGCCCCCGCTGCCAAGTCGGGTCGGTACGTTACCAAGGAGACGCCATGAGAATCGCTTCCGCCAAGGGGTGGCTCGTCGTGGGGGCCCTCGCGGCCGTCGTCGTGATGGTACTGGGGTGGACCATGCTGATTTCTCCTATGCGCGATCGCACGTCGTCGGTGCAGGATGAGGTCGCCTCACAGGAGGCGGCCAATGCGACAGCGCAGGACAACGTGGCGAGGCTAAAGAAGCAGAGCGCGGGTCTGTCGGTACGGCGCGCTCAGCTCAAGGCGCTCGCCACGACGATTCCTGCCAGCGAGCAGATTCCCACGCTGCTGCGTGAGATCTCCGCCGCTGCTAAGTCGGCCGGCGTCACCTTGGGCGAGCTCACGCCGTCGTCGCCCATCCTCGTGTCTCCCCCTACCGCTGGCAACGCATCGCAGCCTGCTGCGGTCGGGGGCCTGCAGGAGGTACCGCTCGCGATCTCCATCACCGGCACCTACGCGCAGACCCAAGCCTTCCTCGCGGCGCTCGAGGCGATGAAGCGGGCGGTGCTGGTGCACGGTCTTGACCTCGCGGTGGGTACGGGTGGAACCGATGCGACGCTGACCACCTCGCTACGCGCAGCAGTATTCATCAACCCCGACCTCGGCACCCCCAGTGTCGTGCCTGCTCCCGCGGCACCTGCTGGCGGCGAGCCGGTTCCAGCTGGAACTGACAACCAGGCGGGCACCCCGAGTTAGCTTCGCGGCGCGAGTTCGGGCCTTTGGTCGAACTCGTGGAACAATGGCGGCGTGCTGAGATGGCTAACTGCTGGTGAATCCCATGGACCAGCCCTCACGGCGATCCTTGAGGGGGTCCCGGCCGGGGTGGCGGTGACTTCCGACGACATCCAGTTCGACCTTGCGCGCCGCAGACTTGGCGTGGGTCGAGGGGCGAGACAGAAGTTTGAGCGCGATGAGCTCGACATCCTGGGCGGAGTGCGCCACGGGCTTACCCTCGGGGGTCCGGTTGCGCTGCGCATTGGAAATAGCGAGTGGCCCCGCTGGACCGAGGTAATGTCGCCCGACCCCGTCGACCCAGCCGTCCTCGAGGGGCTGGGGCGCAATGAGCCCCTCACTCGCCCCCGCCCGGGCCATGCCGACCTCGCGGGCATGCAGAAGTACGGATTCACCGACGCCCGACCCATTCTCGAGAGGTCGAGCGCCCGTGAGACAGCGGCACGGGTGGGCCTGGGTGCTGTAGCCCGCCAATTCCTTCTGCAGGTTGCTGGCATCGAGGTGCTCAGCCATGTGGTCAGCATCGGGGCTGTGGCAACGCCCGACGACGCCCCCCTGCCGCTGCCATCCGACCGCTTACGACTCGACGAAGACCCGGTGAGGTGCGCTGACTTGGCCACGAGCGCTGCCATGCTGGCCGAGATCGACGCCGCCAAGCACGACGGCGACACCCTCGGCGGTGTCGTTGAAGTGCTCGCCTACGGCCTTCCGCCAGGACTCGGTTCACACGTGCACTGGGACCGGCGCCTCGACTCTCGACTTGCCGCAGCCCTGATGGGTATCCAGGCGATCAAGGGCGTCGAACTGGGCGACGGGTTTGCCACGGCCTCGCGACGAGGCTCGCAGGCCCACGACGAGATCGTCCGTGCCGACGGTGTGCTCACTCGCCTCACCACCCGCTCGGGGGGCACCGAGGGTGGTATGAGCACCGGGGAGGTGCTGCGGGTGCGCGCGGCGATGAAGCCCATCTCCACGGTGCCCAAGGCGCTACGCACCATCGATGTCGCCACTGGCGAGGAGGCCAGGGCCATCGCCCAGCGCAGCGACACCTGTGCGGTGCCCGCCGCTGGAATCGTGGCCGAGGCCATGGTGGCGCTCGTTCTTGCTGATGCAATGCTCGAGAAGTTCGGCGGCGACTCGCTGGCCGAGACTCGACGAAACCATCGCTCCTATCTCGACACGCTGTCGGTGAGCTGATGACGGGGCCTCGGGTGGTGCTGGTCGGGGCTCCCGGAAGTGGCAAGTCCACGGTGGGGCGCGCGCTAGCAGACAGCCTCGGCGTGGCGTTCCGCGACACCGATGCCGACATCGAGCAGTCGGTCGGCAAGCCCATCGCCGACCAGTTCGTCGACGAGGGCGAGCCCGTGTTCCGCCAGCGGGAAGAGGTTGCCGTGGCGACTGCGCTGACCGACCACGAGGGAGTGCTCTCGCTGGGTGGAGGTGCTGTCCTGTCGGAGCCCACGCGCCGCCTTCTCGCTGATGTTCCCGTGGTGTGGCTGCAGGTATCTTCCGGGGCGGCCGCGAGTCGGGTGGGTATGGGTGTGTCACGGCCGGTGCTGATGGGAAACGTCCGGGGGCGCCTGGTGGCCCTGCTTGCGGAGAGAACACCGCTCTACCGAGAGGTCGCCGACCACGTGGTCGACACTGATGCGCTGGAGGTCGAGGCATCGGTGGCCGACATCGCGGCCTGGCTCGCGGACCGGGTCCACTCATGACGGAACTCACCACCGTCACGGTCGAGGTGGAGACTCCGTACGACGTCGTCATTGGGCACGGTGTCAGTCGGTCTGCAGTCTCGCTGTTGGCTTCCGATACGCGGCAGCTGGCGGTGCTCCACGCCCCTGCGGTGGCCGACCGGGCCCGGGCAATCGCTGCCGAGGCCGAGAATGCCGGT
>WLOZ01000270.1 GCA_009699025.1 Actinomycetota bacterium | reverse complement strand
CGTCCTTGTCGATGAGCTGGTTGCCCGTGCGCGCGGTGAGCAGCGCGGCCTCGTTGAGCACGTTGGCGAGATCGGCGCCGGTGAAGCCTGGCGTTCGTCGGGCGACCGACACGAGGTCGACGTCGGCGGCAAGGGGCTTGCCCGCCGAGTGGACCTTGAGGATCGCCGCCCTGCCAATAAGATCGGGGCTCTCGACCGCAATCTGGCGGTCAAACCGACCGGGCCGCAGCAGCGCGGGGTCGAGGATGTCGGGGCGGTTGGTTGCGGCGATCAAGATGACGCCGCCCGTGACGTCGAAACCGTCCATTTCGACGAGCATCTGGTTGAGGGTCTGTTCACGCTCGTCGTGACCGCCGCCTAGTCCGGCGCCGCGGTGACGGCCCACGGCGTCGATCTCGTCGATGAAGATAATGGCTGGCGCGTTGGCCTTGGCCTGCTCGAAAAGGTCGCGAACCCGGCTGGCCCCGACTCCGACGAACATTTCGACGAAGTCCGAGCCCGAAATGGCGAAGAAGGGGACTCCGGCCTCTCCTGCGACGGCCCGGGCCAGGAGTGTCTTGCCTGTGCCGGGCGGACCGTAGAGGAGCACACCCTTGGGAATCTTCGCGCCCACCGCGTGGAACTTGGCTGGGTCCTCGAGGAAATCCTTGATCTCCTCGAGTTCCTCGACCGCCTCATTGGCCCCTGCCACATCGGCGAACGTGGTCTTCGGCATGTCTTTGCTCACGGCCTTGGCCTTGGTCTTGCCGAAATTCATGATGCGCGAGCCGCCGCCCTGCATCTGGTTCATGAAGAAGAAGAGCAGGAGTAGCACCAGCGCAACGGGAATCAGCGACAGCAGGATGGACATCAGAATGTTGTCCTGCGGGGCCTGAACGTTGTAGCCGTCTTTGATCTGCCCCTCAGTGACCTTGGACTGCAGCAACTGCTGGAGGGAGAGCCCCTGCCCCGATACGTACTGGGCCTTCTGCGTGGTGCCGTCGGCAAGCGTGAGGGTGATCGTCTGGTCGTTGTCGATGATGAGCGCGGAGGTGACCTGGTTGGCGTTGATGCTCGCGATCGCCTCCGAGGTATCGACGGCCTTGGGTCCAGACATGCCGGTCATGAGGCTCGTGCCGAGCAGCACGAGGGCCACGGCTGTGATGACCCAGAAGATCGGGCCGCGGAAGAACTTGGACGGTTTCATAATGGGGGGCCGGAGGCCCCAATCCTCCTCAGTGGGCAGGTCGTACTACGACGGTACACCGAGACGGGGACACCTGCCCGGCCCCGGTCGGGCCAGTCACACCGGTTGCACCCGATAGCCGTCACGGAGGAGGAACGCCGCGGGGCCGCTCGCTTGTTCCCTCAGCCGCCGTAGACGTGCGGCTCGAGGGTGGCCACCACCCGGAGGTTGCGATACCTCTGGTCGTAGTCGAGGCCGAAGCCGACCACGAACTCGTTGGGGATATCGAATCCTACGTACTTCACCGGGACGTCAACTTTCAGCGCGTCGGGCTTGCGAAGCAGCGTGAGCACCTCGACCGAGGCGGGATTTCGCGAGCGAAGGTTGGCGAGGAGCCACGACAGCGTGAGCCCGGAATCGAGGATGTCCTCGACCACCAGCAGATCGCGGCCGGACACGTCGCGGTCGAGATCCTTGAGGATGCGCACCACCCCGGAGCTCTTGGTGCCCGACCCATACGAGGACACCGCCATCCAGTCGAGCTCGACGTGGGTGTGCATGGCCCGAGCGAGATCAGCCATCACGATGGTGGCCCCCTTGAGGATGCCCACCATCAAGAGGGGTCGATCGGAGTAGTCACGATCGACCTCAGCGGCGAGTTCGACGATGCGAGCCTCGATGCTCGCCTCGTCGAGGAGCACCTCTCGGATGTCACCACTTACGTCCGAGACATCCATCAGGGCTCCTTCGTCGCGCGGTCGCGCGGGAGTGGGTCCCGCTCAATACTGAGTCTGCCACCTGCTCGCGGGGCTCGACGCGCGACGTACCCGTCGGGCAGGTGAACCGGTCCGCGGGCACGCGGCTCGCAGAGCAGGTGATCAACCGCCAGCACGTGCCCGCGCGTGAGATCACCCGCGGGGCAGCCCGCCTCAATGATGAGCGACCGGATCACTCGCGTGCGGAGGGCAGGGGCAAGCGCGCGCATCTCCACGACCAGGGGGGTCTCTCCCAAACGGGCGAGCTCGTCACCTGCCAGTGAGTCGAGCAGGTCGGCGTCATCGCGCACCAGGTCAGCGGTGCGAGCAAGCGCCTCGGCGATTCCGGGCCCGAGTTCGCGCTCGAGCGTCGGTAGCACGACGTCGCGCACCCGAACCCGGGTGAAGTGAGGGTCGGAGTTCTGGGGGTCGTCGACGCTCACAAGCCCGGCGTCGTAGGCCGAACGACGCACGGTCTCACGTCCGATACCCAGTAGCGGCCGTCGCACCAGACCGTTGCTCGGCCGCATTCCCGCCAGCGATCGGGCCCCCGAACCCCTGGCAAGGCCCAGAAGCACAGTCTCGGCCTGATCGTCGAGGGTGTGGCCCAGCAGAATCGCACCCGCGTGAAGCTCGGCCGCGACAGCGAAGAGCGCGGCGTACCGTGCGTCGCGGGCAGCCGCCTCGGGACCTGGCCCCCCGGGGCGGGCACGCGCGTCGACTCGGCGCACCAGCGCCGGCTCGAGCCCCAGCGAGGAGCAGAGTTCTGCCGCCGTCGCCGCGACTTGTGCGGAGCCCACCACAAGGTTGTGGTCGACGACGACCGCCGCCGCCTGGCGACCCTGGCGCACGCACACCCAGGCGGTCGCTGCGGCGAGCGCCACCGAGTCGGGTCCTCCCGAGCACGCCACGACCACGGGCGACGAGGTCGGGAGGTCGGCCACACAGTCACGGACAGCGTTCCGCACCTCGGTCAGGGCACGGGTCACGCGAACGACCGCTGCTCCGCTGTGCGCCGCAGCCACACGCTTGGGTCGTGTATCTCCGCGAGGGTCGGAAGTGACTCCGGTGAGCGCCACACCTCGTTGAAGCCCGACATACCAGCCTCCGCCACCGTGGCGCGTACGAAGGCCGCACCGTCGGAGTACTGCCGGAGCTTTGCATCGAGGCCGAGAAGGCGGCGCACGAGTCCCTCGATGACGTTCGGCGAGTTGCGCCGGTGGTCGAAGCGCTCGCGGATGTCGTTGAGCGACGGGATGAGTGCAGGGGCTGCGACGTCCATGACGTGGTCGGCATGGCCCTCGAGCAGCGACATCACGGCCGTGAGCCGGTTCAGGACCTCTCGCTGCTCGGGCGACTGCAGCACCTCAACGAGCGAGCCGCCCGCCCCCACCGAGCGCGCTCCGGAGACTAGGCGTGCCAGCACATCGTCGCCCCTCACCTCGGCGAGGTCGAGCAGCGCTGTGACCTCGCCCAGGAGGTGGTGGGCGAGCCACGGGACCGCCCCGAACTGCACTCGGTGAGTCTCCTCATGCAGCGCCACCCAGAGCCGGAAGTCGGCAGGGTCGACCCCGAGGCTCCGCTCGACAAGAAGAATGTTAGGTGCCACCAGTAGCAGTCGGGGGGCGGTGCCGGGCGGACGGAAGGCCTCGAACTGGCCCAGAACCTTGCCCGACATGTAGGCCAGCGCGGCTCCGAGCTGCACCCCCGTGGCGCGCGCGCCGATCGACGCGACCGCCCTGCTCGAGCGTCCGCCCTGCGACGCCAGCCTGTCGAGGGTGGGCCCTACGGCAGACTCGAGCCCTCGAACATTGCTTCTGATCCACTCCGAGCGGTCGACCACGAGGGTGTCCGCGGTGTCGGGCGGACAGGCCAGCCCGGTAGCCCCGGCGACCGGCGCCACAGCGGCGGCGGCGGCCTCGCGCAGCTCGGACACCACGTCGCGGGCCTGGCGGGGAGTGACCACGGGGCCGGAGGAGGCAAGTTGCACGCCGACGCTCGCCGCGAGGTTCCAATCGATCACCGTGGCCACTGTCTGACCCTACGCCGCAGCGCCACATCTTCGGGAGTCAGTCAGGACGACCCGCAGCCACACTTCGCCAGTGCCGCGGCGAAGCGGTCGAGCTCGTAGCGCGCACTATCGGTGTCGGGAACCCCCGTGGCGAGGGCTGCGAACACCAGCAGCCGGCCGTCGCGGTCGCG
>WLOZ01000027.1 GCA_009699025.1 Actinomycetota bacterium | reverse complement strand
CGGGCGAATCGATCGGGAGAGCCGAATGAGGTACTGGGTCAACGACGGGCTCGTCGAGGCAGAGCACGCATCGGTGTCGGTGCTCGACCACGGGTTCACGGTCGCTGACGGCGTGTTCGAGACGCTGGCCGTGTGGCATGGCCAGCCGTTCGCACTCACGCGCCACCTCCGCAGGCTCGGCGCATCGGCCACAGGCCTCGGGCTACCGATGCCTTCGGATGAGGTGGTGCGCGAGGCCGTGCACGCTGTGTGCGAGGCCAACGCGCGCGAGCTGGGTGCCTCCGCGCGGCTGCGCATCACGTACACCAGCGGGGTGGCCCCTCTGGGCAGCGAGCGGGGGGCCCACGGAGGCACGCTGGTGGTCGCAGCGTCGGCCACTGCAGCCTGGCCTGACACTGCGACCGTCGCGGTGGTGCCGTGGCCGCGCAACGAGCGCTCGCCGCTCGCGGGACTCAAGACCACCTCGTATGCCGACAACGTGGTGGCACTCGCGTCGGCGAAGTCGCTGGGCGCCAGCGAGGCGCTCATGGCCAACACTCGCGGCGAACTCTGCGAGGGCACAGGAACCAACGTGTTCGTGGTGGTGGGCGGCACGCTGATGACCCCGCCGCTGTCGTCGGGATGTCTGGGGGGCATCACTCGCGAGCTAGTGATCGAGTGGTGTGCGCGGGAACTTCCGGTCGAGCAGGCAGATCTTCCGCTCGAGGTGCTGCATCATGCCGAGGAAGTGTTCATCACGTCGTCCACGCGCAACGTTCAGCCGGTGTCGCGCGTGGTGGGCGAGGGGTACAACCGGACTCTTGGCGACCCAGGCCCGCTGACGGTGCGAGCGGTGGCCCTCTTCGAGGCGATGGCCGCCGGCCGGATCGACCCGTGAGAGCACGGCCGGCAGGTGTCGGCCAATGAGCCGTGGCTTGAGGTCGCGGCTGCGCAGAGTTCTGGTGTCGCTGCCGATCGTGGGCGAGGCGGTGTTCTCGGCGCGCGACCGACTGCGGCACGCGCAGCTGCTGCGTGAAGGAACGTTCGCGCAGCATGGCGAAGACAGGGAACTCCTCGATGCCCTGCATGCGCGTGGGGCTGCTGGGCCATACGTGGATGTCGGCAGCAATCACCCGTTCCACCTCAGTAACTCGTACCTGCTGTATCGCGAGGGCTGGCGAGAGGTGTGCATCGACCCGTTGAGTCACCTCGAGACGCTCTATCGACACTGGAGGCCCGACGACATTTTCGTCAGCTGTGCGGTGGGAGAGGGCAGCGGACGAGTGACGCTGCACGAGTTCGAGATTGGAATGCTCAGCACATGTGACGCACGTGCCGCCGCCGACTACGTTGCGGCGGGCTATAGGCTGCGCCGCACGGTTGAGGTTCCGGTGAGGCGGCTCGATGATGTGCTCGACGACCTCGGTGTGATCGCTCCGCTGTCCCTGCTGACAGTGGATGTCGAGGGTGGTGAGTTGTCGGTACTCAGGTCGCTCGATCTCGATCGATGGCGCCCTGAGATCGTCTGCCTCGAAGTGATGACGGCCGTGGGCAAGGCGTCCGACGACGCTGTGCACCACCTGGAGTCGCGTGGGTACCGCGTTCTGCGCGACCTCGGCCTCAACGTGGTGATGGAGCGCGTGAGCAGCGGCGAGCATGCGTTACGCTCTCCCATGCCGGGCGATTAGCTCAGTGGTAGAGCACTCGCTTCACACGCGAGGGGTCACTGGTTCGAACCCAGTATCGCCCACCCGGTAAAGTGTTGGTACGTAAGGGATTCGAGAGACACAGATAGCGGCGTGCACTAATCCGTGCACTTATCGGCAGGCGGAGACGGTAGGAATGCCGTGTCTGGCCGCGACTCTTGCCAGCGGGCTCTTGCAGATTTCCAACGGGTGCCGACCGTTTAGACGTAATCCACAGTCACAGTCACAGTCCCGACTCCGAGCCCATGAAGCCATGCCAGGGCGCCGTCGACATGGAGCGCGCACACTCGGCCGGTCACTCGCACCTCGTCGCTGGTGAGCCCGACAATGGCGACCGCTTGTTGGTCGCACTGCTGCGCGTCGAGGTCGGCGGCCGGGTCGGATGTCGCGGTGCATCTCATGGCGTCGATTGTGACCTGTTGCGCGGCTGGGCGGTAGCGAGATGGTGCGCGCCCGCAAGGACGTGGTGAAGCGCACTGGAAGTTGCGCGGCTGGGCGGTAGCGAGATGGTGCGCGCCTGAAATTGAGGCCCCGGGGCCTCAATTGTTGCGCGGCTGGGCGGTAGCGAGATGGTGCGCGCCTTGTCGCATTGTCACCCATGGGTGACATGTTGCGCGGCTGGGCGGTAGCGAGATGGTGCGCGCCGAGGAGTGTCCGCCATGGCGGACATTGAGTTGCGCGGCTGGGCGGTAGCGAGATGGTGCGCGACGCGCTGCGCCCGCTGACTCCGACAGCCTTGGCGGCCTTGTCGCGAGCCTGCGCCGCTCTCGCTGACTGAGGCCCCGGGGCCTCAGTCACTTTGCTCTTACGCTGAGATTCCAGCACCTTAGCCTCGGCCCCGTACTGCTTCTCTACGTCCAACAGGTGACAAGTGACGGACAGGTGTCCGAGGGTTGTCACCTTCGACTCGCCACCGACCCGACCCACGCGGCGGCCGTGCGCGGCCAGCCGTTGACGTGGCACAGTTAGCGGCTCGGGATATGTGTCCGTGGTGCGGACACTTACTGGCCTGCCGCTCTTCTGCGTCGCTATCTGCCCGCGCGCCTGGCCCTCGTCGACCACGGAGTGAAGCCCCGCACTCGTCAAGAGTGCGGGGCTTCACAGTGACGCAGGTGGGTCCCAGCGCGAGGTATCAGGGAACGAACGCTCGCCACCTTCGGCTGTCCACCCTTCGCCACCGAGGACGGCTCCTCATTGTGGTGGCGTCGGGTGACGTGCCGTTTCACGTCTGCGACGTCAGAGCTTCAAGATGCGGCCCGCGTCGGCGTTGTCGAGGTCGGCACCAACGCGCCAGCGCGCCACGACCTCGCGCTGGCCCGTGCTGCGGCCATTGGAGCCGAGCACGTTGGTCGTGTCGATGACGACACCGAGACGGTCGACCATCGTGTAGGACGCGCCATTGACCAGACCGAGCACCAGCGATGATGCGGTGGTCGTGCTCGCCATTGACGTGAACTCGAGCACCGGCAGACCGAGCAGTCGAGGCGGTAGACCTGAGCCCAGGTCGGCCCAGAACGATGAGCCCTGAGCCGCTGGCGACATCTGCTGGATGATGGAGAATGCCGAGATGTTCGCGGCCCAGAACGTCGAGCCGGAGTTACGGTGACGTGCTGGCAGAGCGTCGCGCACCTTGAACACATCGGCCACCGACGCGGTGGTGAAGGTGCTCGCGGTGGTCGGTGAGACTCGGCTCGCGGTGGTGGCATTGAGTCGAGTCACGAACCCGTAGGGCTCGCCCGAGCCGGTGCCCGTGGCGCTGAACGCGTCCTCCTGGCGGACCTTCGCGTCAGCGATGAGCCGACCGATCTCCGACAGGATGATCGTGTCGTCCAGCAGCTCCCAACTCAGAGTGATGCTCGCCAGACCCTGATAGACGCTGATGTCAATCGCACCGACTGTCGGTGACGCGTCGGTGGCCTCGACACCTTCGGCCTTGATCTGAGCGGTGACACCAGCGGATGAAACTCCGCGCCACTGGTTCGACAGCGTCATGACCTGTTTGGCGTACTGCCGGATGCCACCAGCGGAGCCGGTGTTCGTCAGAACGATGCTCGGGTCCAGCATCAACGGCAGCAGAGCCGATGAGCCAGACTCGCCCATCGCGGCGCGCGACGCGGTGACCTCGCGCCATGCGTGCTGCTCCTGCGCGGTCAGGTTCATGGGCGCCGTGGCCGGGTCGCGCAGCCACGTCTGGAAGGCGCTGCGATAGGCAGGGTTCCCGGTGGCGAGCACGAACCGCGACGCGTCGCTGGTCTTGTCGGCGTCGAGCATCTCAGTGAGGCGCTCGCGCGTCGCGTCGTTCAGGTTGGCGCTGATGCCGTGCTCGACAGCGGTCTGGGCGCGAGCACGAAGCCCGGCGTCAGTGTCGAGATCGCGCAGCGAACCAGCACGGTCCAGCCCGTTCCACGCGTCAGTGCTGCGAGAAGATTCGCCCTCACCCGGCGCGCCGCCGAACCCGCTCTCGAATTGCAGGCCTCCGCTGGCGCGCATCCGTGCGAAGTACTCCGCATTGGACTCGCGCATGGGCAGGGCTTCAAGTTCGGCAACGGCACGTTCACTGGCGACGGCCAGGCGCTCGCTACGTTCGCGAATACCAGCGGGCCACGTCGATGGGTCGTCGCCGTAACGTCGACTCAGCGAGTCGATCTCGGTCAGTAGGGACTGCGCCCTAGTTTCAGCAGTGCTCACAATTGTCTCCTTGGATCGATGCGCACCGAGCCGGACGGCTCACAGGCGCGCTGAATGTTTGATGGTGACGCCACAGTCGGGCCAGAGCTGGCGGGACTGGTCGAGGTGCTCTCGCAGGCGATGAGCAGGCCTCTGGCAGACACCTGACGGCGTGAACCTGAGACGGACTCGTCACGGACGTGCGCGGCCTCGTTCGTCTTTGTCATTCTGTCAGAAACGGCGAGTGATCTGCGGCGCGCGCTCACGGCTCGACTCCCGTGCGCAGCCACTCACCGCAGACACTGCCGAGATAGCGGCCCTGCCAGGTGATCGCGTACATGTCGGCAGACTCGGCAATCAGGAACAGACCGGCGTCGAGCTCGTCGCCCAGCGCGGCCAGCTCGACGAACTCTTCCCGCACTGAGTCCGGCATCGCTTCCAGCAGCGCGACAGCGGCACTGTGGAGCCGCTCGCCGATCAGTGACGGGTCATTGAACATGAGCGGCCCGGTTCGATCGTTCTGCTGCTCGCGCTCGCAGGTCATCGATGATGTCTCTCACCGGCGAGTGGATCGCCTTCAGCGACTCGGCTCGTTCGAGCACCGCGAGCAATTGGCGGCACACGCTCGCCAACGCACCCGGCGGCGTCGAGCCTGAATCAAGCTGAGTCGCCAACGCAGCAGCGATGCCCGCCAACGGCGTGTCCGACAGTCCACAGTCGGCCATCGTCGCGGCCACCGCCTGGGCGATCGCCTCCGATGGCTCATCAGGTGTCGACAACGGGCGACGGCGCCACTCACCACGGCACTTGCCGTCGCAGTACCGCGCCGACGCCTTCATGTGCGCCAGCGACTTTCCACACGTCAAACATTTCATCTCAGGCTCCTTCGGCCGGTTTGGGTGTCACTCACAGAGAGTTTTTTTGCATTTGAGAGAAGGTCGGGAGTGGACGCGTTCACGATCATCAGACCCACCCCCGTGCAGCCGGGACGGTGACCGCCGCTCCACTTCACGTCGAGCAGCGCGCCGCAGCTTGGACACCTGACTGGATCACTCATGGCGCGGCCACCCGTCGCGCGCGAGCACGGCTAGTTGCTCGGCATCAGGCCGCGCGGCCCAGACTCCGTAGCGGTCGCCGTGGCCGTCGGCCGTGGCGTACTCGTCGCACTGAGCGAGCACCGGGCACGACGCGCACGCGGTGATCGCGGCCATGATGTCGCTGGCCGCATCCGAGAACCAGCGTTCAGGGTCGGTGTGGCATGGCGGCACCTGGCCTTCATCGGTGAGCACGGTCAGCGCAGCGTCTAAACGCTCGCGCGCGTCTAGTGCGTCTGGGTCGACGCGTGGAAGCCAGCCAGCACGCGCGCTCATTGTTGACCTGTCCATCTCGGGCACCGCGTGGCTTTCCCGTTGTCGAGGTTGTGCCACCCATAGCCATCACACACCGGGTCTTCGCAGCCACCCATCTCGTCATCGTCGGCGCCGATGCCGCCGCCGTCAGGCAGGGCGGCTTCGTCGCTTGATCCCGTTCCCGATCCCTTACGGGACGGGACGGGACGGGACGGGTCGGGATAAGCGTTACCAACGGCGTTACGAACGCCGTTACCAACGGCGTTACGCGCTCGACAGGATGACGTACAGCCGGAGTGGTCACCGCTGGTATGAGCGGCCATCACCTCGCGCCATCGGGACACGCGCGCATTGTTCGCAGCTCGCCGCGCCTGGACCTGTTCACGGGTGGGCTGGTCTTCGTGGAAGTCCACAACGGTCCAGCCGTCTTCGTCTTCGTCCCAGAGTCCAGCGGCCACCAGCTCGTCGGCCACCTTCATGCGGCCACGACGGCTGATGCTGGTCAGACTGGCCGCGCTCACCGCGCCATCGGTGAGTAGCCGATTGCACCAGACAAGCGACTCCACCAGCAGTCGAAAGGCGCTGTCTGACAGGCCGAGAACTTCGGGCCGGTCGGTGAAGTTGTCGGAGAGTTTCGTCCATGTCATGTCGACCACCGCCGGCGGTAGAGCGAGTCCATTCGTCGGCCAACGTCGAGAATGCGGAACAGTGCCCGCAGCTCTTCGGCGCGGCCGGGATGCTCGCCGCGTGCGCGCTCAATGGCTCGCTTGTGTGGTTCGGGCAGGCCGTCGAGGCTACGGTCAGCAACGGCCACGACATCGGCCCTCGCTTCGAGGTACTCGGGCGGCGGCGGCCAGCACGGGCGAGCTTGATTCAGAGTCTGGTTCAGAACCTTTAGAGGCATCCCAGCCTCGCCTTCGCGGTGGCGACGTGCTCGCTGTTGATGTCGCATCCGATGGCGTGACGGCCGAGCGCCTTCGCGGCAAGGAGTGTGGTACCTGATCCCATGAACGGATCGACAACGGTGGCACCCGGCACGGTGAGCCGCTCAACGATTGTGTGGAATGCGTTGTAGTCCTGGCCCCAGTGGTGCTGTTCCTTGGCGTCTGCATCGCCACCTTCTGCTCTCACAACATCTCCGAAACGTGGACCGCCTCCGTAGACGAGTACCGGCTTCCAGTTGGAGTGCACTCTCTTAGCGTGTGAAACGTAACTCGGTCCCGGTGTGAAGTAGCACATTGTCCAGCGATAAGGCCGGTGGCCGTCGAGAAGCCGGAACACTTCCGGTAGGTACGTCTTGCCGAATAGAACCGCAAGGATGCCGTCAGGTGCGAGCACCTTGTCCGACCATGCGGCGAGGTCGGCCAGTAGTGGAAGGAACTCATGCGGGTACGGCGGGTCGGTGATGATGGCGTCGACGCCAGATAGGTCGGCGAGCTTCTCGCGGAAGTCACCGTGCCGAATGTCGACAGTGGTCCCTGCCGTGATGCTGGCGCGTTGTGCTTGTGCGGTGGCGATGCGTCGAGTCTCGGATTCCCTATCTCGCACGATCCGGTCGGCGCGGTCTAGTGCGAGCTCGCCCCTGTTGACCTTCTCGGCCAGTTCCGGCGCGGCTTCTCTGACGCGCTTCGCCTGAGCCACCGCTCGGCCGCTGGTGCCGACAACCTTGGCGGCGCGCTCACGAGACTTTCTTTCAGACTGCGTAACCTGTGGCAGTTCTGCCACAGGTTTAGCGGTCGTTGGCCTTCCGCCTTTGTCGGCCTGCGCCTCATACATCGGCACTAACTCGACGCCCAGCATTGCCAGTTGTCCCGTTGTCAACTGACGGCGCCTCAGGTTCACACTGACCACGAATGACACCGGGTCATTCGTCACGAGAGTGCGGAATCGCGGCACGATGTCGGCGCGCTCGCACGCGGCCAACCGATTGCGGCCGTCCAACAAGGTGCCGTCATCCATGAGCACGATGTCGTTGATGAGGCCATTGGTCTTGATGTCGTCTGCGAGCGCGGCTAACTCGGACTCGCTCAACATCGGGAAGAGCTCGGCCGCAGGATGTACCTGGCCGAACCTTGGCGGTCGTGGCGCCATCTCGGCCGCACTGATCGTGAGCCGGGGCAGTTGTGGCGACGTTTCGGGTATCTTTGCAGTGGGCTCGCCAGCCACCTCGATTGCCGCCTCCGGGCGGCTTTCGTGTGTCATCGGACGTTGCCGAACAGGAGAGCCAAGATGGTACTCATGCGGCACCACGGACGAGTGCGTCGAGGTCGGCGCTGTTGATCAGGATGCGCCTGGGGCCGACGCGGTAGGCGGGCAGTAGCCCTTGTGCGATCCACCTGCGGATCGTGCGCTCGGAGACTTGCGTCTTCTTCTGCGCAGCAGCGACGGTCAGGGCGTCATCGAACAGGAGTTTGGGCTTAGCCATTGGTGCCACCTATCGGTCAGGTTCTTCCGCGCTGACCGGGCGGCTTCGGCAATGATGTGAATTCGAAGGCTTCACACCTTCATGCCGGTTGATTAGCACCGGAACCATTGCGTGATCGTTGAGGCTTCGAGCCTCTCAGCCACCCTGTGGCACGACCTGAGTTCTAAATAACACTTGTGTCATTTAGTGTGACGTAGCGGAGAATCAGACGCAAGCCGCCAAACCCAGTTGTGGATACTCGGCGTGTCGCGGCTGTCGTTCCACCGGCCTACTTGCTGGCGAGAGCCACCATGCGCTCGGTGAGTTCGGCGTCTCGGCCCTGAGCGATGCCCTGATATCTCATGGCGGCTTGGACTGTCGAGTGTCCGAGACGGCCTTGAATCTCGGCCAGTGTCGCGCCGGTCTGCGCGTACATCGTTCCCTGAAAGTGGCGCAGGTCATGGAATCGCAGATCAGGAAGACCAACAGAGTCGCGTGCTGGGTAGTACACCTTGTAAAACGCACTCGGTGCCATGTGGGAGTTGCCACGCGATGACGGGAACAGCAGCGCACCAGCAGCGACACCGGCCACGAAGTCGTCGAGTTCTTCCCTGATGAATGACGGCACAGCCACGGTGCGCACTCCGGCTTCGCTCTTGGTGTCACCGACGATGTACTGACCGCCGACGCGAGACACAGCGCGCGACACCTTCACGCGGCCGTCGATGATGTCAGCGCCGCGCAGCTCTGTGAGTTCGCCGTAACGCAACCCGCACCACGCGGCCATCAGCACCATCAGCCGGTACTTCGTGGATGTCATCGCCGTAGCCAGCGCCGCAACCTGAGCCACTGTCGGTATCTCGGTGGCCGATGCGCGCTTGGCCGAACCTGCACCTGGCACCCGGCAAGGGTTCGCAGGGATGACGTCCTTCTGGTAGGCCGTGGTCAGCATCGTGCGCAGCAGACTGTAGACATGCGCGCGCTGGGTGGGCGCGTCGGGAAGTAGTCCAGCGTGCCACTGTTCGACATCTTCCACACTGATGCGGTCCAGCCGCACGTCAGCCCAGACCGGCGTCAGGTACGCGTCGATCAGTGCTTGGTAGTCGTGGCGCGTGCGTGGCTTTAGATTGCGTCGTGCGAGCCACTGCGGCGCGTACTCCGCGAACGTGGGTGCTCGGCCACCTGCGGCCGGTGTCGGCGTCCACACGCCATCGGTGATGTCTTGGCGCTGCGAGTTCAGCCAACCCTGTGCGCCTGCCTTCGTCTCGAAGGTGCGCGCCTGCCGTTGGCCGTCGTGCATCATGATCGCTTGGAACCTGCCAGACGCTAGTTGTCTGACCGTTCCCGAACCCTTAGTGCGCCTAGACTTGGGCATCACTGACCACCTTCCAGTATCGCTAGATAAGTGCATGGCGTGCACTTACGAGCGTATCCCATGTCTCCGCGTGTCATGTCGTGACATACCGGAACCGTTGCTATCCAACGGAATCTGAGAGTCTGCGCAGGTCAGGAACCTAGGCTAAAACTGGTTCGAACCCAGTATCGCCCACCCGGTAAAGTGTTGGTACGTAAGGGATTCGAGAGACACAGATAGCGGCGTGCACGTAGTCGTGCACCGAACTTGTTGGGTTGCATGAGGCTGACGGGTTTCACTCATCTAGCGGGCAGCGTCTAGCCGACCTTCCACTGCCGGTACGTCAGATTGATGCGCGGCTGCGACACTCGTGCCCGCTTGGGCACCGAGTGTGACCAGTCGTGCTGGGAGCGGCCCGACATCACCAGCAGATCGCCGTGGCCGAGCGCGATCACGTGCCGCTCGCCGGTGCTGTCGTGCTTGATCACAAAGTCGCGCGAGGCCCCGAGATTCACCGACGCGATCACAGGGCGGGTCCCAAACTCGGGCTCGTCGTCCTTGTGCGCGCCCATACTGTCGCGGCCGTTGCGGTAAAAGTTGGCGAGCACCGAGTTGAAGGTCACACCCGCAACCGCTGCGGCGCGGGCACCGATGTTGGCGAGCTCGGGGGTCCACTCATGCGTCGGCTCAACGCCACCCGAGTAGCGAAACGGCTCTGGCCCCACCCAGCAGGTGAGGCGCGGGGTGAGCGCCTGGCGCCCGGCGATGACCAGTGGACGCTGCGACCACGCGAGGCCGGTGGTGAGCGTGCTGAGGAATCGATCGGCCTCGCCGGCGGACAGCCAGCCGACGTGGTGGGTAAATCCGGGGGGCAGGGGAGTGGCCTCACCTACCTCGAAGAGCGCCTCCACACCGCCACGCTACCGGCAACCCGACCGACGTAGCCACGTGACAACAAGCCGAACGACGAATGGTGCAGGGAGACCAGAGTCTCCCTGCACCATTCGTTCTCACAGTCGCGCGGCGATGCTAGCTGGGGAAGAGCCAGAGCGGCTTCGCTGCGGTAGCCCACGCCTCGTCCACGTGGAACTCGCCGGCCTCGTCGACGTCGAGGAAGACCACCGTGGCGGGGTCCCTGTTGCCGGTGGCGGGGTCGAGGGTGACCAACCCCGTCGCGCCCGGCCAGTCCTTGGCCTCGTTGAGGAAGGCCGTCAGCTTGGTGGCATCGAAGCCTCCGGTCGCCGCGGCCGCGGCAGCGAGGATGCCCACGGAGTCGTAGGTGTAGGGACTCCAGGTGCCGGGCGCCGTACCGAAGGCGGCCGTATAGGCGTCAACGAACGCCTTGCCCTCGGGGAACTCGCCGGGTGAGGGAACCCCCACAACCGGGCAGTTCATGGCAGCGGCGTTGCCGGCGGTGGTGATGAAGCCGGGGTCGGCAGAGGCGAAGTCGGCGACGCATTTGGCGGTCACCTTCTGGTTGAGCATTGCCTTGGCGATGAGCCCGCCCTCGGGGAAGTAGGTGGCCGCGTAGATGACATCGGGCGACGTGGCCGCGGCCGTCTTGACCTGGGCGTCGTAGCTCTTTTGGCCGGGCTCGATGGGAGTGAATGCGGTCACCACCACGCCGGCAGCTTCGAGTTCGCTCTTGAGTGACTCAGCCAAGTCGGTGGTGTAGTTCTGCGTCGTGTCGTAGAGGATGGCGACCTTCTTGGCCCCGAGCCACGTGGTGAGGCCCTTCGCCGCGACGGGAGCAATCTGGTAGTCCATCGGCTGCAGGGTGTAACCCATGGAATTGGTGCTGCTGTTAGAGGTGAGGCGGATCGGCACGAGTCCGGCTTTGAGGTAGAGCGGCAGGGTCTCGATGCCCACGCCTGAGTTGTAGGGGCCGACCACGCCGTCAAGGCCGGCTGCGATTGCCGCGGTAGCGGCGGTGACCCCGGTGGCGGCGTCGGCAGCGTCGTCGATGGGCACGATCTCGATTTGGCGGCCGTTGATGCCGCCCTTGGCGTTGAGGTCGGTTGCGGCGAGCTGGGCACCGTTTACCATGCCCACACCGGTGACGCTCTGGTCTCCGCTGAGGGGCCCCTCGACACCGATGCGAATCGGGCCCGAGCCCCCGGAACTAGCCGCGGGCGAGCTGATGGCTTGGCCCGACGATGCGGTCGAGCACGCGGCCAGGGTGAGTGCAAGGAATGCGCCAGCGAGGGCGAGGGGGCGTGTAGTCATTTGAGGAACATATCCCACCAGAAGGGTCCGCTCAGCGCACCTCGCGCGACCTTTCCATTTGGAAAGGTGGGGTGGCACGGGGTGAGAGTCAGCCCATAGCATCTGGCCACCTCTGCCTCATGCCTTATGTCCACCGACCAAGGAGCATCTATGAAGCGCACCATTCTCTCCGCCGCACTGGGGGCCTTCGTCCTCGCT
>WLOZ01000269.1 GCA_009699025.1 Actinomycetota bacterium | reverse complement strand
TCCTCAATCTCATTCAGTGGGCAAAACCCGAGTGTCCACTCATCGAGGAGCGCCTTCAGGTCGGGCTCAATGGTCTGACGGAATCCGATGATCTCCTCGAGCCCGTCGTGATCGAAAATTGCTTGAAGGTCATCTTGATCGATGTGCCCGGCTCGGTAGCTCTCGACCGAATCGGCCGCCAAATACGGCTCGAGGTGAACCATCCGAAGTCGGGTGTAGCCGGCACGCTTCTCGTACAGAACGACCGAGAGCCCCTCAATCGGCTGGAGAAGTGCGGCCACCATCAACCCCACCGGCCCGGCGCCAATCACATGCGCCCGACGGGTTGCCTGCCCAAGGCCTGAAGGTTCAACCGCCTGCAAGTCGTTCAGCTCCATTGAACCTCCACGTAGGACATACCATCGGCATCGATTGACCGCTCTCGACGGCGTGACCCATCACCCGCCACTGGGCGACATAGTGTGCGCCTAGCGCTGAGGCCTCAGTATAGGGACTGCTCACAGGGTGGTAGCCCCATTCATCGCAGTACCGTGGCCACACTGCTGAGTGTCGCTGCCAGATCGGCAGCTCGGCACGTTCCGTCAGCCGAGATGGGGTAAATCGCGACATCGTTGGCGCCAGCTGCCCAAAACTCCGCGAGCCGTGCCGACACGACCTCAGCGCTCCCCGCCAGCATCAAGTCGTCAATGAGGGGCTGGGGCACGAGATCGGCCACACCCTCAATCGAACGATCGCGACCCCACACCTCGGCGATGTCGTGCATCGCTTGCTCGTGACCCATCGATGCGAAATGCTCGCGGTACGCGGACGACGTTGAGTACCACGCAAGCTCGCGCCGCATCCAACTGTGTGCGCCCTCGGGGTCAGCAGTCACGCAACAACGGACGTATACAACAGCCTGCGTGCTTCCCGCTACCGCCTCGGCGTCATGGATCTGCCGCAGTTGCCACTCGACGTGTGCCGGATCGGTGAGAGTAAGAATGGCGCCATCGGCTTGTCGTCCCGCCAGCCTGAGCGAAGCAGCCCTCAGCGCCGCGGTGTAAATGGGTGCAGGAGCAGGGAGCGGGTCTATCTCGACCCTGAATCCACTGCCCGGAGCGAGGGGCGAATTCCCACTCGACTCTCGCCCTGCGAGGACAGCGCGCACCACATCAACCGTCGCCTCGAGGCGCCGAAGGGGAGCCTCGAATGGCTGTCCGTGCCAGCCCGAAACGATGGCCGGCGTTGATGTGCCTAGGCCAAGAATGAAGTGTTCCGGCACGAGCGAGGAGGCCGTCGCTGCTGATAGTGCGATCATCGCCGGGCTGCGGCTGCCCACAGCAACGGCTCCGGTACCTACCGTCATTCGTTGAGTGGCAAGCCCGCAGGCGGTTGCCAGGACGAACGCATCAGCGCCTGCCACTTCGGTCGCCCACACCCCGTCGTAGCCCCAGCCCTCGCACCGGGTCGCGAGTTCGACGTACTCCAGCAGCGGGCCCTGGTATCGCGTCGGTAGCACTACCGAGAGCGAGCCATAGTCAGTCACTGGGCTCCATGAGCATGAGGTAGACGTGCTCACCATCGAGGAGCACTCCGGTCTCGCACACTAGCCGCACTCTCAGCTTGAGAAGGCCCCTATTTCCAGACTTCTCGACGATCTCGTGCACCTCAAACTCCGGCCATACGGTGTCGCCGACCGTGGCGGCGCTGAGAAACCGGCAACTCTGACCGGCGAAAGCCAGCAGACTCTCATGAATGTGCGACGCCAGCGGTGTGGCGCCGACAGCAGTGAGAGACATGAGCAGGAGCCCATGTGCCACCCTCTTACCCATGGGGTGAGCGGCCGCGTACGCCTCGTCGTAATGAATGGGGTGGTCGTCGCCGGTGAGGAGTGCGAACGACCGAAAGTGCTCATCGGTCAGAGTGGTCACCGGTCCGCGAAAGGTCTCACCAACGTGGAAGTCCGAGAGGTAGCGCTGAAGGTCTCCCTGGTCATCCACCACGATGCGCCACCACCTCAATCTCGATCAGGGCGCCGCTGCGCAACAAGCCAGCCACGATGACCCCTGTTGCCGCTGGCAGATGCTCACCAAAGACCTCTCGACGAACTGCTCCGGTAGCGCCGTACCCTTCAGTAGTCGTAATGAAGTCTCGCGTGAATACCACGTCGGACATACTCAGCCCCACCGAGTCGAGCGTGCGCTCAGCCTTCTGCAAGATGTAGCGGGCCTGACCAGCAATGTCACCAGGACATTGAATTTCGCCCACCTCGTTTGAGGCCGTCATGCCCGAGAGCACCACCCAGCCGTCAACTTCGCAGGCAGCCGGAAACGTGAAATGTGAAGGCCACCCCTCAGGCCAGATTCGCTCGATCACCGCTTCGTCCGCGCTTCAAGGAATGCCCGCGAGACCTCGGCGGAGCCTGGGTCTCGTCGAAGCTCAACCGTGAGTTCGCATTCGTACGCGTAGCCCGCTTGCAGATCGAGCCATTCGCTGCCGTTCAACCCAGCCTTGGCCAGTCGAATGGCGGGCGGGTACTTGGAGGCAATCTTCAGTGCTAACTCGCGCGCTTCAGCCATCAAGTCGGCAGGCTCAACCACCTTGTCCACCATGCCGAACCGGTACGCCTCTTCGCATGACACTGGCTCTCCGGTGTACATCATCCAGCGGGCGCGACCCTGCGGGAGGAATCGTGCGACGTGCGCAGATCCGCCCATCACTCCAATGTTGACTTCAGGAAGGATGAAGGAGGCCTTGGTGGAGGCGATGCGAATGTCTGAGGCGCAGGCAATGGCCACTCCCGAGCCGAGCGCCGGACCGTTCACCGCAGAGATCACAGGAACCGGGAAGCTGTAGATGAGGTTTACGAGGTCCTGAACAATCATCACCGATTCAGCTGCGGTCTCGGCCGTCAGCGAGGCCAACTCTTGGAGGTCGGTGCCGGCAACAAAGGCCCTGTCCCCCGCCCCGGTAAACACCACGGCGCGGACGTCATCTCTATCCTGCACACTCCGAAATGCCTCAAGCATCTCGGTCATATCCTCAAACCGCACTGCGTTGACCGGAGGTCGGTCAAGGGTCAGGGTCGCTACCCCATCGCTTACCTCGGTGTTGATTGCGCTCATCGTGGGGCTCCTGACTTAGTGGTGGTGGTTGTGGTGTTGTCGTCGGCTGAGAGGTTGTCACTGGCCAATCGAGGCACGACGCCTGGTGCCCGATCTCGCCGACCTTCAGGCCCGTCGATGACGTCAATGAATTCGCGTTCGACGATCTGATCCCAATTCAGCACCTGGTGGAGCTCATTGACGACCCCCACGGGAACCCCGCGGGCCAGCATGGGTCCGTAGAAGTCGCCCACATCGAGTGCCTCGATAGTCGGCGCCGCGGCGTCATCGACCTCGGTCGAGTCCTCTCGACGCAGGCGCGCATCGAGCCACCGCTCGTTCGCTGACCAGTCCGGTCTACCCAAGACGTCGGCGAGCGAGTCCCACATGGCCGGGCGCGGGCAGGTGCCGAAGAGAACCCACCGACCGTCCCGTGTGTGTTGCAGACCGATGCCATGAACGGAGGGATGCATGGTGCCCATCCGCTCACGCACAGTTCCGGCCATCTGAGCCGGAGTCACAGCCCCTTCCAAAATCCCGACCACGCCATCCTGCACCGACAGGTCAATGTCATCGACCGTGCCCAACCGGCGGCTCCGGACTATCGACACCAGTGCGATGGCCACCTGGACGCCCACTACCCCGTGGGTAACGTCGGGGGGCAGCGGCATCGGCTGGCGATCAGCGTCTCCTGTGATGCGGAGGAGGCCTCCCGATGCCTGAGCGATCAGATCACCACCTCGCCATCCCGAACGCCGGCCAGTGCCCCCGAATGGAGTCACTGTCACCGTTCCCGGTCGGGAATCGGGCATTGATTCAAACAGCGCCCAGACATCGGGCGAGCCCTCGTCGAGAACAGCGGCGTCGGCGCCGGACAGCGCAGCCCACACGTCGTCGACACTCTGAGCCTCGAGTGCCACCTTCCCGCGGTCTAGCAACGCCGTATAGGCATCACGCGACTGTGTCTCGGCTCCGAGTTCAGGACCGTCAACCAGAATCGAGGATGGCCGCATAACCGTTGCGCCGAGATCGGAAAGCAACCGGCTTGCCAATCGCGCAG
>WLOZ01000268.1 GCA_009699025.1 Actinomycetota bacterium | reverse complement strand
TTCTACCTCCCACCCGCGGGCATCAACGAACTCAAGAACTCTGACACCGGAACCCTGTACCTCGGCAAGTCGCTGGTGTTCTGGGCGCTGGTAGGCGCCTCGGAGACGGGCCCCTACGCCGATCCCAAGGTGCGCGAGGGGTTCTCGCTCGCCATCGACCGGCCCGCGGTAGCAAAGGTGGTGTTCCAAGACACCGCCTCACCCGCGAAGTCGCTCACCGACCCGGCGTACTTCAGCTACGGGGCGGAGGTCTTCCAGAAGGCCTACGACGCGCTGCCCGCCAACAACGCCAACTTCGAGGAGGCCAAGAAGCTCATCGCCGAGGCGGGGGGCACCTCGGCCGGCATCACCATCGGAGTCCAGGGAAGCTCGGCGGTGCACGAGCAGACCGGAAGCTTGCTCAAGGCGGCCGGTGACGCGCTCGGGGTGCCCGTCACGATCAAGACGATTCCCGTCGACCAGTACGGAGCCGTGTACAGCGACCCCAAGGCGCGCGAGGGCCTCGACGCCTTCCTGACCACCTGGTACGGAAACGTTCCCGACCCTCTTGACGTGTATGGGCTGTTCACCAAGGGCGGGTTCAACAACTTCAACAACTACACGGCCGTCGACTCTGCCGTGGCCGAGGCGCGGGCCATCGACGACCCGGCCGCACGAGCGGCCAAGGTGGCCGACATCATGACGCAGGTCACCAAGGATTCGCCGTGGACACCGCTGGAGGTGCTGCCCGTGCTCGCCTACATGAACAACAGGGTCACCGGCGCGACCGTGTCGTCGGCCTACCTGTACTACCCCTGGGCGGCCGGCCTCGGCAAGGCCGGCTGACGGGCGGTTCGGTTGTCGACACGGCAGTTCGTTGCACGGCGCATCGTCGGGCTGCTCGTCGTGCTTGTGGTCGCGAGCCTGCTCGTGTACGGAAGCCTGTACCTCACCCCGGGGGGGCCGCTCTCGTTCCTCGTGGGCAACCGCAGCGCGTCGCCCGAGGTGATCGCGAGCATCACGGCGCAGTACCACCTCGACGACCCCTTCGTGGTGCGCTACTTCGCCTGGATGGGCGATGTGCTGCACGGTGACCTCGGACGGTCGCTCGTGTACCGCGAGGCAGTCACCGACCTGATCGCGTCGCGGCTGCTGACGACGTTTCTGCTGGTGTCGTATGCCACGGCGCTGATCATCGTGGTGGGCGTCGGCGCCGGGGTGGTGTCGGCGATCCGAGGCGGATGGGCCGGCCGACTGGTCTCGACGGGCAGCATCCTGTTCCTGGCCACCCCGGCGTTCGTGCTCGGAGTGGTGCTCATCCTGGTTTTCGCCAACGGGCTCGGCTGGTTTCCGGTGTTCGGGCCGGGCGAAGGCGTGATCGGCAGACTGTGGCACCTCACGCTTCCGGCGATCGCGCTAGCCATGGCGAGCGCCGCCTACCTCGCGCGCATCACCCGGTCGGCCATGGTGGGCGAACTCGGGCGTGAGCACGTCGAGACAGCCGTGAGCCGTGGCATTTCCCAGCGCTCGATCATCCGGCGCCATGTGCTGCGCAACGCGTCAATACCGATTGTGACGGTCATCGGCCTCACCATCGGCGGACTTGTAGCGGCATCCGTGGTGGTCGAGAACGTGTTCGCCCTCGATGGACTCGGCTCGCTGCTGGTGCGCGCCATTCTCCAGCGAGACTTCGCCGTGGTGCAGGCCGTGGTGCTACTACTCGTGATCGTGTTTGTGGTGGTCAACCTCATCGTGGACCTTCTGTACACCGTGCTCGACCCGCGAATCTCCCTCGGGGGCGACTCGTGACCGCTGGGGCCGAGGCCGGCGCGCCCACGGGTCGAAACGTGGCGAGCAGGGCGCTCACAGTCTTGGGTGTGGGAGGCACGGTCGCGCTCGTGATTCTCGTGGTCATGCTGCTGTCGGCGGTCCTGGCTCCGTGGCTCGCGCCGTACGACCCCAACTACCCCGATCTGATGGCATCACTCCAGGGGCCCAGCGCGGCCCATCCGCTGGGCACCGACGCTCTGGGGCGCGACCTGCTGAGTCGGCTGATGTTCGGGGGGCGCACCACGCTGCTCGGTCCGCTTCTGGTGATCGGGATCTCGACGTTCGTGGGCTGCTGCCTCGCCTTCACCGCCAGCTGGCGTGGCGGGCTCACCGACGCCGTGATCTCGCGGCTCATCGAGGTGCTCTTCTCCATCCCCAGTATCGTCTTTGCGCTGGTGGCCGTGGCGGTGCTCGGGGTGGGGCTGCTCCCCGTGGTGGCGGGGCTCATCATCGCCTACACGCCCTATGTGGCACGGGTCATGCGCGGTGCCGCGCTGCGCGAGCGTCGGCTGCCCTATATTTCGGCGGTGTGGATTCAGGGCAGGTCTGGGCCCTCGATCACCACGTGGCAGTTGGTGCCCAACCTGAGGCCACTGATCGTGGCGCAGGCGGTGTCGGCGCTGGGATTCGCGGTGGTCGACGTGGCGGCGGTGAGCTTCCTGGGGTTGGGGGTGCAGCCGCCGACCCCCGACTGGGGGCTCATGGTGAAGTCGGGGCTCGATAGCGCCCTGCGCGGTCAGCCCACCGAGGTCATCGTGGCGAGCCTGGCGATCGTTCTCTTCGTGGGCGCGGTCACCGTTGTCGGCGACCGCCTCGGCCGAGGGGTGACGGGTCGATGACGTTGCGACTTCTCAGCATCCATACGCTCACGATTACGGTGCCGGCAACCGAGCCCAAGGGTCCGAGGCGAACGGTGGTCGACCGGGTCGACCTGCACGTCGAGCGGGGCGAGTCGCTCGGGCTGGTGGGCGAGTCGGGGTCGGGCAAGTCGATGACCGCGAGGGCGGTGCTCGGGCTGTTCGCTTCAGGGGTCAAGGCCACCGGTCGCATCGAGTTCGACGGGTCGGATGTGCTCACGATGGGAGAGGCCCAGTTGCAGCGCGTGCGAGCCTCGCGCATCGCGATGGTGTTCCAAGACCCTCGGGCCCACATCAACCCCGTGCGGAGCGTCGGCGACTTCATGACCGAGGGCATGCGCGACTCCGGGGTGTCGCGGGTCGAAGCCGGCCGGAGGGCCATCGCGCTGCTGGCCGAGGTGGGTATCGACGACGGCGAACGGCGACTCGCGCAGTTCCCCCACGAACTGTCGGGCGGATTGCTGCAACGGGTGATGATCGCGACTGCCCTAGCGATGCAGCCTGACCTGCTGCTGGCCGACGAGCCCACCACGGCCCTCGACGTCACCACGCAGTCGGAGGTGATGGCGATTCTCGCCGAGGTGAGGCGCGAACGTGGGCTGGCGATGCTCTTCATCACCCATGACCTCGAGCTCGCGGCAGCGACGTGCGACCGCACGGCAGTGATGTATGCGGGGCGCATCATGGAGGTGCAGCGATCGACGAGCCTGCAGCACGCGCCGCTGCACCCGTACACCTCGGGGCTGCTGGTCTCGCGTCCGGACATCGACGTGGTGCAGCGCCGGCTCCAGGTGATTCCCGGCCGGTCGGTGGCGGCCTTCGAGGCACCGACCGGCTGCGCGTTCGAGCCTCGATGCTCCTACGCGCAGGCCGCCTGCCGTGCGGGTGAGCCCGAACTCGTGCTGCTCGGCTCCGCAGAGGTGCGATGCGGTCGAGTCGACGAACTTCGGGGGACCCTGCCCCACACGGTGGGTGGGCCCGATGCCTGAGCTGCTGGAGGTGCGAGACCTCCGCAAGGTCTTCCGTGGTCGCGGCGGCCATGCTGACGTGGTTGCTGTCGAGGGCGCCTCCTTCAACCTGTCGGCAGGAGAGTCACTAGCCATCGTGGGCGAGTCCGGCTCGGGCAAGAGCACTATCGCGCGCATGCTGGTGGGCCTTGAGACTCCCACTGCCGGCAGTATCTCGGTGCTGGGTAGAACGCGGGGGGCGACGTCGCCGCGGACCCGCGAGCGCCGGGTGCGCGCGCGTGAGGTGCAGATCGTGTTTCAGGACCCCTACTCGTCGCTAGACCGGCTGGAGCTCGTGGGACACGTGATCGAGTCGGCGCTGAGGCTGAACCCGGCGGTGTCGCCTGCCAGCCGGCGGCAGCGAGCGTTGGAACTGCTCGAAGCGGTGGGCCTTCAGGCCCGGCACGCGGGGGTGCTTCCCCGTGCTCTGTCAGGGGGGCAGCAGCAGCGGGTTGCCATCGCGCGCGCCATCGCCGTCGAGCCGCGGATCCTCATT
>WLOZ01000267.1 GCA_009699025.1 Actinomycetota bacterium | reverse complement strand
AGCTCGCCAACTCGATGTTCCACCACCTCGAGATCTGGCACGACCGCGGACGTCGCGCAGTTACCCGGTGGCCCATCGCCTTCATCCATGCGTTGGCGTCACAAGGAGTCAGTCCATGTGACGCCAACGCATGGATGAACGCGTGAACCGAGTAACTCAGGACAGCAGGGCCGGTTGCCGGCGGGCGCTCCTTGAAGGAGGGCGCTGCGACTAGGAGAACTTCATCCCCTCAAGGTGCACCGGCTGGGTGTTCCACCCGTTCGACCAGTCACCCGGGTAGACGTACTCGAAGGCGGTCGCGTCGCCGGCGCCAAGGCCCACCAGGCGAATGTGAGCACCCCAGCCCTCGGAGGCGTAGTTGACGACATAGCTCTTGCCGTCTTGGTAGATGCTCGAGCAGATGGGGCTGTACACCTGCTGTGCGCGCTCATAGCTCCACGCCAAGGATGCGGTCAACCTCTTCTCATTGATCGTGTAGCGACGTGGCGCGCCGTACGATCGCGAGGGGCCTGGCACCGTGTTTCCGGGAGAGTTGTAGCTGCCCGTGCCGTTGTCGAACAGCATGAGCTCGCCCTGTGACGTGATCGACACCGCGTGCTGACCCGTCGGCGCGACAGCCCCCGAAGGAAGGGTGAGGGCGAACTTTCGCAATGACGGAAAGGTGTACCAGAGCTTGCTGCGGTCGCCCAAGATCCACTTGATCTTCGACGTGCTGTAGCTGATGCCGAAGACCCCAATCTCACGGCTCGACACCACCAGCGTGTCGTTGGCCTTCCAATAGGCGGCCGCGTTGTTGTGGAACCAGTCCGACGAGGGCTCCACGATCCCCGAGGCAACGTCGCCGCCGGCCACCATGGCGTCACCGATGATCTTCGCGAAGTCGAAGGTCTTGATCACCGTCCCGGTGAAGTCGACCTCGATGATGCGGTCCTCCTGGTGCCCTTCCGCGTTGACCTCGAGCAGGACCCCACTCTTGCCGAGGTCGAAGTTGTGATGACCGATGTAGTCGACGTGATCGCTGGTCGCGTAGTCCTTGAGGAGGGTGTTGGTGCCGTCGAGCTCCATTCGAACCAGGCTGGTGCCGCTTCCGTAGAAGATGCCATTGCGCTGGAACGTGGACGCCTGAGTCGGACCGAACTCGCCGTTGCCCACCCAGCGCACCTCACCGTCGACATCGACGATCACCGGCGCGTTCGAGCTCGACCAGTTCTTCATCATCATGTAGCTGTAGTTGAGCGCGACGCTTGGGTTGCGCGGAACGACCACCTGAGGGTTCACGTACCGGGTGTCGCCATAGGCGGGCGTGGTGACGGTGGTGGTGAGCGTCTTGGTCGAGGATCCCTCGACGACGCGGATCGACACCGAGTTGGTGTAGCTCTGGTAGAGGCCCACGACGGGGACATGAGCGGTTCCTGCCCCGGTGTTCAGGTAGCCCCGGGCGAGCAGGTAGGCCTTGGAGTACGTCGCCGACGAGGCCTTGGCGGTGGCCCCCGGCTTGGCCCCCACCGTGAAGCCGATGGACGTGAGGCGTGACGCGTTGATTCCGCTCACGTCGACCCACTCGATGAACTGCGTCGAGCCCGCCACATGGCCAGAGATGACTGGCCCCACAGCGCTCACCGCCGGGCTCAGGGCTGGCAGGGCGGTCGCAGTGACAGCGAGGGTGACGGCCGCCAAGACCGCGCGCGAGGTTCTCATGGGCCCACACTAGGCCTAGCTCGTGGCGTTCGGCACCGCTCGTTCGTTCTCTATCCGGGCATGATGACCAGCCCAGCCCAGCCCGCCCCGACCCCCGCGGTGATGCGAGGAGTCACCCCACGAAGGAGGTCCCGGGCACCTGAATCTGGGCGCTCGCTCGGGGGGCTTCTTGTGTCAGGAAGTACCCGTCACGGGCCTGCCTTGACCACAGATGCCCCGAACCGTGATCGCGACTTCGGCGTCGGATCCGGAGTGCCTCTGAAGATGGCCAGCATGTCGGTGTGGAAGGTCTTGAGGTGGACCTGCGACCACGTGCCGAGTTCTTGTAGCACCGGCCGCAAGGCCCTGCGTCACTCCAGCGACGTCCGCACGTCAGCCGTGGCAGACGCTCGAAGAACTCTCGCCTCGGTCAACCCACGCCCTCGGATATGAGTGCGGATGCCAGTTCCTTCTCGGCGTGTCCCCCGCTGACACCACGTGCCCACACGGATCACCACTCACTGCTGAATGGTCAGCGCTGAAACGACGAAAGGCCCCGCCATCAGGCGAGGCCTCTCATCAGTGCTGGGGGCAGCAGACCCAGCCTGAGTCGACTGATTCCACGAAGACTCTGCATGGCTGCCCCCAACCCATGTCCAGGCTGAGGGTCGCACTGTCACTCTGCGTGCTTACTGCCATCGTGTGGCCCGGAGGCCATTCCCGACAGAACCGCGCACATGCCTGTGACAAACCCGCGTCATTTCACATCAGCTGCAGCCGCTGGTGCTCCCGCATCCTTCACACACGTAGCACGAGCCGGCCGGACGCATCTTGATGCCGCAGGTCATGCACAGCGGCGCGTCGGCCGTCTTGCCGGTGATGGCCTCAAGCAGCTCGGCTGACGAGTGCACACCCGTGGTGTCGCCGGTGATGCGTGCCTGCGGCGCGACCTCAACCGGGGCGCTCTGGGCGAGCGTCTCGGTGTCGACCTCGTCGACCGGAGCGGCTGACACCGAGCCGTAGGACTCGGCCACGGTGACGGCACGCTCCTCGGCGGTGAAGATGCCGAGGGCCTCGCGCTTGTCGTAGGGCAGGTAGTCGAGCGCGAGGCGACGGAAGATGTAGTCCATCATCGACTGCGCCATGCGGATGTCGGGATCGTCGGTCATGCCCGCCGGCTCGAACCGCATGTTGACGAACTTGCTCACGAACGCCTCGAGGGGCACGCCGTACTGCAGCGCGATCGAGATGGCGATCGAGAAGGCATCCATCACTCCGGCCAGGGTCGAGCCCTGCTTGCCCAGCTTGAGGAACACCTCGCCGAGGCCGTCGTCGGGGTAGGAGCCGGCCGTCATGTAGCCCTCGGCGCCGCCCACGGAGAACGAGATCGTCTGGCTGGGGCGGGCCTTGGGGAGGCGCTTGCGGGTGGGCCGGAACTCGACCACCGCGGCCTCAGCCGGCGCGTCGGCCTTCTTGGCCTTGCCGTCGGAGAGGGGCTGACCCACCTTGCAGTTGTCGCGGTAGATCGCGAGCGCCTTGATGCCCATCTTCCACGACTCGAAGTAGATCTCCTCGACCTCTTCGATGCTGGCCGACTCGGGCATGTTGACCGTCTTGGAGATCGCTCCCGAAAGGAACGGCTGGCACGCGGCCATCATGCGCACGTGGCCCATCGGGGTGATGGCGCGTGCGCCCATGGCGCAGTCGAACACCGGGTAGTGCTCGGTCTTGAGACCCGGAGCGTCAATGACGTGACCGTTCTCGGCAATGTGCTCGACGATCGCCTCCACCGTCTCCTCGGCGTAGCCGAGCTTGCGCAGCGCCTGCGGGATGGTCTGGTTGACGATCTGCATCGACCCACCACCCACGAGCTTCTTGAACTTGACCAGCGAGAAGTCAGGCTCGATGCCGGTGGTGTCGCAGTCCATCATGAAGCCGATGGTGCCGGTGGGTGCGAGCACCGAGGCCTGCGCGTTGCGCCAACCGTTGAGCGCCCCGATCTCGAGGCAGTCCTTCCAGGCGGTGACGGCAAGCCTGAGCACGTCGCTGTCAAGCGTGGTGACCGAGCGCACCGTGTCGGTGGCCGCGGCGTGCTTGCGCATCACTCGCTGGTGGCCCTCGGCGTTGCGGGCGTAGCCGTCGTACGGTCCGACGATGCCGGCGAGCTCGGCCGAGCGCTTGTAGGCGGTGCCGGTCATGAGGCTCGTGATGGAACCCGCCAGGGCCCGGCCACCCTCACTGTCGTAGGGAAGGCCGGTGGCCATGAGGAGGGCACCGAGGTTGGCGAAGCCGATGCCGAGCTGGCGGTAGGCGCGGGTGGTGTCGCCAATGGCCTCGGTGGGGAAGTCGGCGAAGCAGATGGAGATGTCCATGGCCGTGATGATGAACTCGACGGCGCGGCGGAAGCCGTCGGCGTCGAAGGTGTTGTCGTCGCGCAGGAACTTCATCAGGTTGAGGCTGGCGAGGTTGCACGAGGAGTTGTCGAGCGACATGT
>WLOZ01000266.1 GCA_009699025.1 Actinomycetota bacterium | reverse complement strand
TCAGCGGCCTCGCTCACGATGGGTCGTCCATCGGGGCGAGCCACGGGCCATCATCTCGGGCCACCGCGGCTGCGCGAGGAGCACGAGCTCAGCGAGGCGCTTGACGTGCTGGTGCGCGAGGCCGACATGGTCGGCCCGGGCGGCGCCGACGTGTCTGAGCTGCTGGCTCGTCTTGAGGCCATGGATCCCGACTGGTTCGCGCTCGCTGACCTGGTCGACATTGCGCCCGAAGACCTGAGCCCCGACGACGCGCTCGCCTATCTACGCATCGTCGTGGCGCATCAGGGCTGGCTCGAGTCGCTCAGCGCTCGAGCTCTGGTCGCCGCCGCCGGGCGCGTGCCCGGCTCTGACGAGGTGCTGGGCAGCGACGGCCGCCGCAGCGTCACCATCGACGATGCCGTCCGCGAGGAGGTTGCCGCGGCCCTGCGGCTGGCGCCCGTGACGGCGCAGGGTCGAATCGAGGTGGCTCGCACGTTGGTGACTCACCTGCCCCAGACTCACCTGGCGCTGCAGCGTGGTCGCATCGGAGCCATGCACGCGCGGGTTGTCGCCGAGTCGGTGCAGCAGGTGGCTCCCGAGTCGGCGAATGGGTTTGCGCGCGAACTCGAGGAGCGGGTGCTCGCTCGCGCCATGAGAGGCACCGTGGGCGATGTGCGCTCGGCCGTGCGCTCCGCGGCCCGACGTATCGATCCGGCGCTGGTGTCCGAGCGGGCTCGGAGGGCGCGCCGCGACCTTGATGTGCGGGTGTGGCACGACGACACCGGGGTCAGCACCCTGTCGGCACGGTTGCTCACCGAGCAGGCCCTCGCTGTCGCCTCGGCTATCGAGGAGGTCGCTCACGATGGGCGGCACCAGACGCTCAACGGGCCCGGCGTGATCTCGGCGGGGGAGCGCAGGGCCGAGGCTCTGGTGGCGCTGATACTGCGAGTGCCGGGCGAGGTGGTGGGCCCACTCGGCGCCCACCCTGCGGCGGGGTCCGACGTACACTCCGGGTCCGGTGCAGAGTCGCCCCCATCGGGTGTCCACGTGCCGGGCGCCACCGTGGGGGTTGACTCTTCTCTCTCGGTGGGGGCTGGCCTCGAGGCGGGAGAAGTCGAACCCATGTCAGCAGTTCCGCGGACTCCCTCGCTGCCACCGGCCCACATGGTGCTCGTCATGGACCTTCCCACCCTGCTGGCCCTGCGCGACGATCCCGTCGCGGTGCTGCGCGCGGGCAACGTGCCCGCAGAGGTGGCCCGGGCCCTCGCTGCCGACGCCACCTTCCGCCGGGCGATCGTCGACCCCCTCACGGGGCAACTGCTCGACTACGGCCGCCGCACCTATGCCGTACCCGACCCGCTACGCCGGTTCATCGAACTGCGTGATCGGGTCTGCCGCTTCCCCGGCTGCAATCGAGCGGCCGATCAGTGCCAGATCGACCATGCGGTGGCCTGGGACGACGGGGGCCACACCAGCGCCGCAAACACCGGAGCACTGTGTCAGCGGCATCATCAGCTCAAAACCCACGGAGGCTGGCGCATCGTCGAGTCTCACGTCGACGGCAGTTGTCGGTGGCGGTCACCCCTCGGCCGCGAGTATCTGGTCGAGCCGCCCACTCTGATGGAGCCGGAGCTCGTGAGTCCACCAGTCGAGCCAGATGAGTGCGTTCCCCCTGATTTCTGACATCGGAGTCGAGTCGTTGTGGGGCGCCCGGAGTGAGCTATCACGGCCCTGGCCCCGGCCCCGGCCGTGGCCCTTGCCGGTCGCCCTCGCTGCACGGTGGTGAGGCGCGTTCGGTAGAGCCGAGACCCTTGCCTTCTTCCTGGCTGGTGCCTGCTACTTCGCTGCGGCGTCCTTGGCCATCTGCACCAGGGTGCGAACCGAGGCGCCGGTGCCGCCCTTGGGTACGTCGCCATAGGGCGATCCGTCGTTGTGCGACGGGCCCGCGATATCGAGGTGTGCCCACTTCATCGACGGTGCCACGAACTCGCGCAGGAAGACGCCCGCCGTGAGCATGCCGCCACTCCTGTTACCGATGTTGGCGATGTCGGCCCAGGGGGTGTCGAGCGACGAACGCAGGTCGTCGGGCAGGGGCATCGGCCACATCGCTTCGCCGGCCCGCCTCGAGGCCTCGAGGACCGAGTCGCGGAAGGCGTCGTCATTCGACATGATCGCGCTGATGCGCTCCCCAAGAGCCACCACCTGGGCCCCGGTCAGCGTTGCGACGTCGATGATCGAGTCGGGCGCGTCCTCGGCCGCGCGCACCAGGGCGTCGGCCACCACGAGCCGTCCCTCGGCATCGGTGTTCAGCACCTCCACCGTGCGTCCGCCATACATGGTGATCACGTCTCCGGGGCGCTGGGCAGTGCCGCTCGGCATGTTCTCGGCCGACGCCGCGTAGGTGGTGATGCTCACGGGCAGGCCCAGCCGGGCGATGGCCACGGTCGCGTGCAGCACGGCAGCGGCCCCGGCCATATCGCTCTTCATCGTGTCCATCTTGGCGGCCGGCTTGATCGAGATACCGCCGGTGTCGAAGGTGATGCCCTTGCCAACGAACGCGAGGTGGGCAACCGCGTTCGCGGGGCGGTAGGCCATGCGGATCAGTCGCGGCGGGTTGGCCGATCCCTGTCCCACAGCCAGAATTCCGCCGAAGCCGCCTCGAGCGAGAGCCTTCTCATCGAGCACCTCCACACTGAGGGGCAGCCCCTCGGCCGCGGCCACGGCTGCCGCGGCCAATCCCGCCGGCGGAAGGTGCCCGGGAGGGGTATTCACCAGGTCGCGGGTCGAGTGAATGGCCGCGGCAAGGATCGTCACCTCGCGCAGCACCGCCCGTAGCTCGGGGTCCTTGGGGTCGCTGACGAGGAAGGTGAAGGCGCGCACGGGCTTGGTGGCGTCCTTACCCGTGAGTCCCTTGTGGTGGTCGAACGAGTAGGCGCCGAGCAGCGACCCCGTCATCAGGGCCGTGACCTCGCTGGGTGAGTCGCTGGGCAGGGCGAAGGCCACGCGCCGAGTTCCGGCCAGCGCGCGCGCGGCATCGCCCGCGCTACGCCGAAGCGCCTCTCCGTCCCAGGTTCCGTCCGAGCGGGCGCCGAGTCCCAGTGCCGCAATCACAGAGACACCGGGAACTCCGGCAACACGCACGATCTCGCCCCGCTTACCGGTGGCCTTGAGTGCGCCGAGTAGCTCGAGGAGTCGGCGACGGCCGGCAGCATTCAGCGCGAGCGTGGGCCCGGCGAGGTCGACGCCGCGGCCCTGGGGCACGATCGGAACGACGAGCACATCAGTGGCGGGCAGAGACTTCGCGGCGGCCAGAGCGGCGGAGGCGGGCATGGAGACTCCCAGTGGTCAATTCAGCGGATCTGCAGGTGAGACCCAACCCTAACGACCCCGAGCCCGAGCCCGACGTACTGCGTGCCGTGGTGGGGCGCCTCCGGGTAAGCCGCCGGGTACTCTGCGTCTCATGCGATCGCCACTGCACGACCAGCACGTTGCTCTCGGGGCCAAACTCGGCGACTTCAGCGGGTGGGAGATGCCGCTCGAGTACTCGGGCACCCTCGCCGAGCACGCGGCGGTTCGTGAGCGGGTCGGCCTGTTCGACGTCTCCCACATGGGCAAGGTGCGCCTCCATGGTGAGGGAGCCGCCAACTTCATGAACGCGATTCTCACCAACGACCTCCACCGGATCGGCCCCGGCCAGGCCCAGTACTCCCTGCTGTGCAACGAATCGGGTGGCGTGATCGACGACCTGATCGTGTACCGGTGGTCCGATGACGAGCTCTTCTGCGTGCCCAACGCCGGAAACGCGTCCGAGGTGGTGGCGGTACTGCGCTCCCTAGCGCCCGACACGGTGTCGATCGACGACCATCACGCCGACCACGGAATCATCGCGGTGCAGGGCCCCGACAGTGGCGCCCTTCTCGATGCGGTGGGCCTTCCGTCGGATCACGACTACATGACCATGGTGTCCGCCGACCTCGACGGGGCCCGGGTGATCGTCGCGCGCACGGGCTACACCGGTGAGCATGGCTACGAGTTGATCGTGCCGGTGGCTGTCCTCGGACAACTATGGGCCGACCTCCTGGTGCTGGCGCGTCCCCTGGGTGGAATCCCGGCGGGGCTCGGTGCCCGCGACACGCTCCGACTGGAAATGGGCTATCCCCTGCACGGCCATGAACTCTCGCTCGACATCACCCCG
>WLOZ01000265.1 GCA_009699025.1 Actinomycetota bacterium | reverse complement strand
TCCGTAGGTGAAGTACAGCACCCGGAGGTTCTTCTCGCGGAACGTCGCCAACAGTCTCTGAACATTGGGAAGCACCGTGCTCGCGATTCGCTCGAATCGGTAGACGGATTCGGCTGCCTTGCCCTCGCGCGCGAGCTTCGCGCCCAGCCCGTGGTCAGGACTACCGGTGGCGTACTGGAGGTCGACAAGCACCAGGCAGGCGTCTTGCGAGTCGATCTCGAAAGTGGGCGTGAAAGCTGCCACGTAGTCGGTTGCGCCTGCAGTGCCAGTGTTGTCAGTCATGTCTTGAGCTCCTTCGATACAAGGATTGACTCGTGGATTGACGCTTCTCGGCCATCGGGGCTTGCGCTCTCGTTGCAGTTGAGGTGAACGTTGAGCCGGGCTTCCGCTTCGCCCGCCAGCCACGTGGAGGCGAACAACTCAGCGACTTTGCATACACAACACCTGATGTGCGTGGCACACAGCTCAGCCGTGACACTAGTGGGCTATCGCTCTGCGTTAACAATGTATACAACACGTGACAAGGGGCGTCAACAGTCTCGAGTCACGGGTTCGGAGCCGTGAGAGAGGCGATGTCGCGCGTTCTGCCTGCTCGGCGCTGGTCCACGACGTGCGGTGACGTACGGCGGTGAGAACATCACTAGCGCAGGTTTGCCACCAGCTCGGAGCCGTTTCCGGTGCTGCTCAGGGTCCAGCCAATCGTGACCTCGTCGAGCAGCCGCGACCCGAGCCCACCAGAACGCTCGTCAGCAACCCCCCGCCCGTTGTCGGTGATCGTCACGCGCAGAACATCGTGCACGAGCATCTCGATCTGAATGTCGACGCCTGATGCGGCTCCGTGCCTCACCGCATTGCTCACGGCCTCGCGGACGATCTCTTGGGTCGCGGTGATCAGGCCCGGCTCAGAGTTCAGTCGTTCACTCGCCGCCGCACTGACCGTGGCCGCGATCTCGGCCGTCCCACGCCACAGCAGCGCCACCTCCGTCAGCGCAAGGTTGAGGTCGGGCTCGGGCTGCAGTGCCGGGTCAAGCTGAGCGAGCGCCACCTCGATGCGATCTCGGGCACTCGAGAGGTCTGACGGCGTCCAGTTCTCACGGCTGAGCAGGAGCGCCGATGACATGAGCGCCGACTGCAGCGATCCGTGCAGTGCCAGTCCCATGCGGCGCCGAATCAGCCAGACCTGTCGCCTGAAGGCGGCGATGGTCGATTCCAGCTCAACGTTGGCGACCACCAGTTGCTCCTCGAGGCGCCAACGCCTAATCGCGAGGAAGACAAGGGCGGTGAGGCCACTGAGCAGGCTGACACGCAGCAGGACGCTGAGAGGGATGAGACTGTTGCTGAGCGGGAGCGAGGTTGACTGGTTGAACACCTCATGAGCGGCCGCAAATACCCCCAGGTAAACGATGCCGAGCACGAGCAGATCCATCAGGATCGATCCCGCACTCCAACTGCGGGGCCTGACGGCAACCAGAAGTTGCAGCGTCACCCACGCCGTCACGGTACCCACGAATGAGATCACGTACAGCCGTGCATCGCCGTTTCCGATGATCAGGATGACCAGTGACATCAGCTCGCAGATCGCAACCAGAACGGCTGGGCGCAGTGCGTTCCGAACGTCGCTATCGGCGAGCGCTGCCGTGCCCGACAACGCGCTCGCGGGAAGTTGCCTCACCACTGGCGTATCTGGGGGTGTCGCGAGACTGTGGCTCAGAGGGCGCACCACCTCGGAGATGACCCGGGTGAGCTCCCCTGCGGTCTGCGACTGCTCGGGATCGGAGTGAGCCAGATCAGTGAGCCTGGCCAGCAAGACCTTCATCGTGGGGCCGAGCACGGTGTCGGTCTCACGGGCGAGATCGGCCTGGGCCGCCGACACTCGCTCCGACATGGTGGCGGCCAGCGCGATCAGGCGTTCACGGGTTGACCTGAGCGAGTCGACAGTGGCTCGGTGGCGTGCGCTTTGGGCCGTGACCACCTCGACCACGGTCATCACGAGCACCGTGGCCATTCCGCCGCTGATCACTCGAATCAGCGGCGGGGCCTCTCCTGGCATCTGAACTCGGCCGAAGGTGCCCTCACTCACGGCGCTGGCACCAGTGACGAGGGCCGCTCGCGTCATACCGGCGGCCAGATACACCAGGAAGGCCACCACGGGGCTCGGGCCCCCAGCATCGTGGAGGCGAAGCCCCACCCGCAGCAGGAGCAGGAGTCCGGCCACCAGGGCCGTAGCGCTCAGCCCGAACAGGATCCTCGGAGTAGCACCGCTCAGAGGCATGGAATATCCGCCGAGCAGAGCGAAGGGCAGGCCCAGTGCGATAAAGGCCCAAATCACCGGCGCGGAGAGGAACTGGGGGCCCCCGAGGTCGGAGGACCACGGCACGTGGGATCGCCTAGCGCTCACAGCTCACTCAGGGGGATGCCTGCGGTCAGCATGTAGTTGCGAGCGGCCGCCACGCGACCGGAGCCCTCAGCATCCTCGGTGCTGCCGATCAAGGCCAGAGCGCGCGTGATCACGTTGCGCACAGCGCGACTCGACGTACCGCGGGCCTCGGAGATCTGCTCGTTCGACATGCCCAGGGCCACCATCCGCAGCACCGCGATCTGAGTGCCGGAGAGGCCACCCATCGGACGCTGCGGATCAAGGTCGTCACGCGGAATGGCCGCGCTGTTTTCGCGGAGCACAGCGTCGAGGGCCTCGACCAGCACGCCGGAGCTAGTGAGCTTCTCCTTGCGCACGTATCCGACTCCCGGCGGCAGCGAATCAGGGTCGCGGCCGGCGAAGCGCGAGTCGGGAAGGTTGGTGAGGAAAAGAACCGCGAGGTGCGGCGACGAAGCCAGCAGCGCGTCTGCGACGTCGAAGCCGGTGGGCCCAGGTCCCAGGTCAACGTCGAGCACCAGTGCGTCGGGATCGAGCAGCCGGAAGGCCCGTCGTGCGTCAGCTGCCGCGGGCGCGGTGGCCACCACGAACCCGCTGCTCTCGAGCATCTCGGCGAGCAGGCTGCGCGTGAGCTGGTCGTCCTCCACCAGGAGGATGCGCCTGCCAATGCCGATATCACTGCTCACAGCCTCATGTTGTCACGCCACCCGCACGAGGCAGCCCAGAAGTTCCGCGGGCGGAACGTCGACACCGCCACCTCGCAGTGTGATAGCCCTCGCCAGTCGCACTTTCCCCGCGGGTCGGGTCGGCCCATGTGAGTCGCGGCGGAGCACCACCCAGGTGAACATCTGCAGCGCGCCCGACGGCGTGCAATGCTCCTCGCGCTCATCGGCCACCAGGGTGAAGTGTGCGGCGAACTGCGCGGTGAGTTCAGCAGCCGAGTAGCGAGCCACCTCAAGACCCGAGCAGTGCGTGGGCCCGTCGGTCGCGAACGTCGCCACGATGAGCGACCCACCGGGCACCACCGACCGAGCCACGAGGTCGACATAGCGAGCCCTGCTGTCGTTGTCGGTGAGAAAGTGGAAGGCGGCGCGGTCGTGCCACACATCGAAGGTGCGCGAGGGATCCCACTCCACGATGTCGGACTCCACCATCGTGACTCGTATGCCATGGGAGTCGAGCCTGGCGCGCACAATGTCCAGCGCGCGCTGTGAGACGTCGACCACGGTGAGGTCGGTGAAGCCACGAACCACGAGCGCGTCGACGAGCAGCGAGGCTCCGCCGCCCACGTCGACCACCGTGCAGGAGGGATCAGCCACCGATTCGACGAGTCGAAGTGACACTGACGGCTCGTCCTGGAACCAGCTCACCTCACTGACGTCGCGCGAGTCGTACACCTGCTGCCAGTGCTGCTGTCGGTCGCTCACGTGCGGCTCCCTACCTCGTGCGCCATGGCATTGAGCGCCCCGACGCGGTCACGCCCCATCATGGTGCAGGCTCTCGATGCGACGTTCCCCGAGCGGAACGTCGACGCCGCCGTCACGAGGTGGGGCGGACCACGCCGCAGCGCGAGTGGACGGTCGGTACCCTGTGACCCATGAAGGTGACCCGGCTGTCGACCACCCCCATCAAGGGGCTCGCCCTGCACCACCCCCCGACCATTGAGGTGAACGCCAGCGGCGCGGTGGGCGATCGTCTCTTTCACCTGGTCGACGACGACGGGGCGTTGGTCTCCATCACCGCGGTCGGCGGCCTCGCTTCGCTGCTCGCCACGTTCGACGCAGACTCTGCCCTGCTGGTCGTG
>WLOZ01000264.1 GCA_009699025.1 Actinomycetota bacterium | reverse complement strand
GCGAGTCGGGCCGCAACCAGGCAGGCGCACTGAGTTCCATGTGCGTTGCCGAGGGCACTGTGTCGGCGCTGGTACTCAACACGGTGAAGGGCTCCTTCTTCGAAGCCAACCCGCTCACCGACCCGGCGTGGTCAGCGACCGTCGAGGAGCAGACGCCTCCCCCTCCTCCCGCCGGCATGCCGATGTTCCTCGCCCAGGGAATGGCTGACAAGGTCGTGCTCGCAGGCAGCAACGCGCTGCTGCAGAACACCTGGTGCCCCCAGGGCGTCACCATCACCAGCCTGTGGCTGCCCACGATGAGCCACCAGAACACCTCGATCGTGGCCGGCCCGGCGGTGGTCAACTGGGCGGCCGACCGTTTCGCCGGAGCCCCGGCCGTGAGCACCTGTTCGCTCGGAGTGCCTGCCCCGGTCAGCCCACTTCCGAGGTGACCCGCTGCGAGGGAATGCGCTCCTGCTCGCGCGCAAGCATTCTTAGCGCCTTCGCGTCGGCCTCGATCGGGTTCGCGGCATCGAGCGAGCGGGGCCAGAGTCGGTGGTGGCGAACCGACGCGACCTCGGCGGTCCACACCAGCGCCTGCGCGATGAGCGAGATGAACGAGAAGAGCCCCACGATCGCCGCGAAGGCGCCGTAGATCGGCCCGGCGCGCATGACGAGCGCGGGTAGCAGCAGGGCGCCGAAGGCCAGCAGTGCCGTGATGGCCACCGCCCCCCCGAGGGCCATCGGCCACGTCGACCGAAGCCGGGGGCGCCTCGGAAGCAGCAGCGTGGCGCCTAGCCAGACCATCGCGAACAGAATCAGTATCGCTGCCGCCAATTCGACCGCGGTGGCCCGAGTGTCGAGGCCATCGGGCGCGCTCAGCCGCACGGCCTGCACCGTGACGGCCGCGAGCGCGATGATGCCGACCAGCAGCACTACCAGGGCGGCCAGCACCCTCAGGTACTTCGCCAGTCCGGAGGCCCGGAGCCGGTGGGGCACGCCGGCGACCTGGTTCAGGGTGTCGTGGGCGGTGAGCACCACGCCCACGCTGGTGCCCACCAGTCCGATCAGGCCGGCCCACAGTGCGATGCCGCCGTCGGGAAGCGAGGCTAGGGCGTAGTCGAGAGTTCCGCGGAACTGAAAAGGAACGAGGGCCTTCACCACCTGTGCCCGCACCGAGGGGAAGTTCGTGAGTACGCGCGAGACGATCACGACCGCGAGGAGCATGATCGGAAAGAGGCTGAGGAAGCCGTAGTAGGTCATCAGCGCGGCATGGCGGCCGCCCGCGTCGTCACCATGTTTTCTCACGACCGCGATGGGAAACCCGAGCGAGGCGTGGCGCTGCTGCCACCGGTCGACCCGGTCGCGCACCGAGCTGAGCGCCGTCATGGTTCTAGTGTGCCCGACACGGCCCGAGGCGAGACCAACGGCCTGACTCGCCGATCCGCCGCTCTGCGCTACCGGAAACATGAGCGCAGATGGCACGCCTGCTCGGCTGGCGAAGGCGTGACCTCCAGCCGTAGGTTCATTGGTGGTCGTGGTGCCGTGGCGACGCCCTAGTGTGGCGGCTATGGACATTGTGATCATGGTCGTGCTCCTCGTTGCCGCCATCGCCGTGTACCGAGACCGGAGCACCCTGCGCATCCTCAGCCTCTGGGTTGTTGGACTCGTGCTGTCACTCCTGCTCTTCAATTACCACGTCACCAGTTCGCTGGACCTGAGCTTTTAGGGATGACTGACGTGAGCGCAGAGATCACCTCCGAAGACACCTCCGGCGCCACCGCGCCCGAGCCCCCCACCAACCCGCTGCTGAGTTCGCTCGCGTTCTGGGGCTTTGTGGTGTTTATCCTCGCCTACTGCGGAACGCTGCTCGGCGCCTTCGCGGTGCAGCTTTTGGGGGGCGAGTTCCCGTGCCCGCTGTGCATGCTGCAGCGCTACGCGATGATTCTGGCGACCATCCCCGCGATGTGGATTGTGCTCGAGGCGCTGCGCGGCACGCTCACGCGCGGGCGCTACGTGCGGTCCATCGGTATGTCGATCGTTGCCGCCTGCGCCGGGTCGGTGTTCGCGACACGTCAGATTTTGCTGCACATCCTGCCCGGAGACCCCGGCTACGGAAGTGCGGTGCTGGGGCTACACCTCTACACGTGGGCCCTGATCACCTTCCAGATCGTGATCGTGTTCTGCGGGGTCATGGCGCTACTCAACCGACACGCGGTGCCCCTGGCTCCCAGTGGCTCGGTCGCACGCGTGGCGGCCAAGGCCGTGGTGTGGCTCTTTCTCGGCGTCATCGTCGCCAACGTGGTCGCAATTATCGTGCTGGAGGGCGTCGCCTGGGTGCTGCCCGACAATCCGACGCAGTACAACCTGCTGCACCAGCTCGGCATCAGCTGAGTCGTCAGCTAACGCTGCTCCGGGCGATAACTACTCAATATGAGCAACCAGTCACCCAGTGGGGTACTACTCGGGGTGATTTACTGGTAACGTTCAGTTATGTGGCATAGATGGCGGGTGATCGGTGGCACGGCGGCTCTGGTCGCCCTCGCTGTCGTGGCGGCTGAGCCGGCCATGGCCGCGGCCCCCTCCAGCGTTGCCGCTGGCACGCCGTCGTGGTTGTCGTCTCAGCTGAAGGCCATTGGGTCGTTCAAAAACACGGTCTCGGCTTCGGCTACCTACTCGTACACGATGCAACTCGTGCGCACTAGCACGGCCTCCAGGCCGACCTGTACCACCGCGAGCGGCTGCCTCAGCTCGGGCACGAGCCAGGTCCTGCTGAATCAGGTCACCAGCAGCGTGACGGTGCCCAAGAGCGCCACCGTCAAGCTCCCGGTGCTGTCGGTCAACTGCTCGGCGAGCTCCACCACCCGGTACTACTGGTCGTGGCTCAAGGTTGCTGATTCGTCGGGCAACGTTGAGGTGGCCCTCTCGTCGTACAGAGCCGGCAAGTACTGCTAGTTCGGTCACCCGCCGCGCGCGTGCCCTCGGAGCATCCCCGCGGTGCGGCCCCCGCCCCGCCGTGTCACAGTCGAGGGGTGCGCACACTCGGAGTAACTGTGGTGCTGGCCATCGGGCTGGCCCTCGCTCCGGCTGTGCATGCCTCCGCTGTGGGCGGTCCTACCACCGTCACCGTCGTCGGCGGCCCGACCTCGGCCACCGACCCCACCCCAGTATCCCTCGACGCCGATGTGTACCTACCGGCCGTCACGCCAGCTCCCGCAGTGGTGCTCGCGCACGGCTTCGGTGGCAGCAAGCTTTCCTCGCGCGACGACGCTCTCTACCTAGCCGAGCGCGGCTTCGTGGTGATCGCCTACAGTGCACGCGGCTTCGGAAAGTCGACGGGCCAGATCTCGATGAACTCGCCGGAGTTCGAGGTGGCCGACGCAATGGCGGTAATCACCAAGCTGGCCACACTGCCCGAGGTGGTGCTCGACTCGGCCGGCGACCCACGGGTCGGGGTGGCTGGCGGCTCGTACGGCGGAGCGCTCTCGCTACTGGTCGCCGGGTACGACCCGAGGGTCGATGCGATCGCCTCCGACATCACCTGGAACGATCTGCGCACCTCGCTGTTTGGCCAGAGCGTCGTGGGCTCGGCCGGCCTCGGGGTGCTCAAGCAGCTGTGGACCAGCGTGTTCTTCAGCGCCGGCCTCACGTCAGCCGATGGGTCGGTATCCACGTGCGGCCGCTTCGCGCAAGACTGGTGCGAGTTGTACGTCACCGCCGCGACCACCGGAAGGGTCACCACCGAAGGGGCTGCGCTGATGCGCCGGTCGTCGCCGGTGAGTGTCACCGACCGAATTCGGGTGCCCACCCTGCTGGGCGGCGGCGAAGCAGACTCGCTCTTCCCGCTCGACCAACTCAACGCCACCGCCGAGCAGATCCGTGCGGCGAGCCCCCAGACGCCGGTGAAGGTGGTGTGGCACGCGGGCGGGCACGACGGAGGGGTGCCCGAGACTCAGCGGCTACGCACCCTGACCGCCGACTGGTTTGTGCATTACCTCGCAGGTGGGCCGGAGGTACCGCTCGACTTCGAGGCCTCGCTTACCGAGGCGTCGGCCCTGAGTGCGCGCGCCAGCGCCTCGGTCGACGTGCTGAGGTCTGCCGCGTATCCGGGTGTCAGCGGCACGTCGACGGTTGAGGTGCCGCTGGTCGGCCGTGCTCAGCAGGTGCTCGCACCTGCTGGCGGTCTGCCTGCGGCCATCACCGCGCT
>WLOZ01000263.1 GCA_009699025.1 Actinomycetota bacterium | reverse complement strand
TGGGGGCCACGAAGTGGTTGGTGTGCAGGATGACACCTCGCTCGTCAGGCTCGATCAGCGAAACCCGGGTGAGGTCGCCCGCCTCGCATTCGAAGTTGATCGCCAGACCACTTGAGTCGGCCATCAGGTAGTTCGCGCTCGACGAGCGCACTCCCCGTTGCACTGTTTCATAGGCCTGCGTGAGGCTCGTGCAGGAGATGAGCGCGCGCAGCATCACGTGGAAGGGGATACCGGGCGTACCCACGTCGTAGGAGCTCACGAGCGCGTTGCAGACGAGACCGATTCCGACGCTGTTCATGCCGAACTTGCACAGGAGCCCCGCCTCCACCACGGTCACGAACGATGGGCCCGAGTCGGGCTTCACCTCCAGTCGCACCACGGTGTCGAACGCGTGGGGCAGCCAATCCCAGTTCTGCCCGAGGTAGGTGCCACCGTCGTCGGCCACCATCGCGAACGACGAGCACTCGGGAATGCGCGGGATCGAAGCGCCGAGCACCCGAGCCTTCGCGGCGAACATGATCTCGGTCCGCACGTTGATCGAGAGCACGTCGGCCAGCGATACGCCGGCACCGATCGCGATGCCCTCCATCTCCTCGAGCTGGTCGGGGTCGAAGGCCGCGATGGCGTCGGCGTACCGCATCGCTTCCGCGGTCACCTGCTGCCAGTCCCAGGTGGCGTAGTGCGCGAACACCCGCTCGTACGCCTCGATCGATCGAAGCACGCGCTCCTTGGCCTGCTCGCCGTACTGCTGACCGCGCTCGCGCGGCCCACCACTGACCCTGACAACAGGGATGCTCATGCTGCTCCCGCCCCTCCATCGACTGATATGACTGCCCCGCTGACGTACGACGACTTCTCACCCACGAGGAACCAGCACACCTCGGCGACCTCGCTGGCGTGGCCGAGCCGGCCCAGCGGCACGCCGGCGTTGAGATAGGCCGCCAGCCGCGCGGGATCGTCGCCCAGCCGCAGCATGGGGGTGTCAATCACACCCGGCGCGACCGCGTTCACTCGCACGCCCAGCGGGCCCCACTCGACCGCGAGCTGCCGGCACAGCGCTTCCACAGCACCCTTGGAGGCCGCGTAGTGTGCGGCCGGCTCGTCACGATCGCCCCTTCGGGAGGCGATCGACGAGACCAGCACGATGCTGCCTGCCATTCCGGTCTGTGACCAGGTGCGCGCGGCCGCCTGGCTCACCAGAAGCGCGCCCGTCAGGTTGATGGCCATCACCTCATCCCACGACCCGCGGTCCAGCCCCACGGTTGGCGCGATGCGATAGATCCCGGCGGCGTTCACAACCGCAGTCGGCGGGGCGCCCCACTCCTGCGTTGCGGCCGCGAATCCCGCCTCGACCGAGTCGGGCTCGGTGACGTCCATCTCGACGCACAGCGCGTCGCCCGCCCAGGCGGCCTGAAGGCTTGCAGAGTCTCGATCGGCAGCGGCCACCACCGCGCCCTCCGCTAGGGCCAGGCGGACCACCGCACGACCGATGCCCGAGGCCGCACCGGTGACCAGCAGGCGCGGAACGCTCATGACAGCAGCACCCCTCCGTTGACCGAGATCGTCTGCCCCGTGACGTAGCTCGCGTCGTCTCCCAGCAGCCACATGACGGCTCCGGCGATGTCAGCGGCGGTTCCGTGGCGCGCGAGCGGGATCGTCGCCCGAATCTGCTCGCGCATCTCGTCGGGGGTCACCCCTACCTCATCGGCCCGCATCTCGATCTCATCCCAGTGCATCGCGGTCATCATGTTGCCCGGAGCGACCGTGTTGACCCGGATTCCATGCGGTGCCAGTTCCAGCGCCAGGCTGTGAGTCAGCATCTCGACCCCGCCCTTCGACGCGCAGTAGGGAGCCCCTCGCGCGACTCCGCTCTGGCCGAACATCGAGCCGACGTTGACGATGGCCGAGCCCGGCGCCGACTCGATCAGCAGGGGAACGGCGGCGCGGCAGACTAGAAAGGGCCCGACTAGATTCACCTCAAGCACGCGGCGGAACGCCTCCGCGTCGGTCTGGGCGACGGTGGTCGACGGGCCACCGATGGCCGCGTTGTTGACCACCGCGTCGAGCCTCCCGTGCCGCTCGAGCACGAACGACATCAGCGCTGCGACCTCGTCCTCGCGTGATACGTCACACCTCACGAAGACCTGGCCGGGCGCCTCCAACTCGGGCTCGCGCACATCAGCGACGACCACCTGCCAGCCCTCGCTGGCCAGCCTCGCGGCCACTCCCCCGCCCAGGCCTCGCCCGCCACCGGTGACGATGGCCACGCCAACCCTCATGAGGTGGCTGCGGCCACATCGTCGGCGGTGGCGATCCACACGTCGCCCTGCTCGCGCACGAACGTGAGGAAGCGGTCGAGCAGGCGCAGCCGTCCGGGCCGCCCGATGATCATGGGGTGGGTGGTGAGCATGACGAGTCCGCCGAGTTCCTTGATGCCGAGGAATTCGTCGACCCAGATGCTCATGACCTCATCGTTCGACCTGATGGTCTTGGTCCACGACGCGCCGTCGAACCAGAAGTGGGCGGCGTCGTCGAGGATCCAGTGAACGGGCAGTTCGACGATCCCGTTGGCGTGGCGATACGGCCGGATGTCGTCCATGAGGTTGGACGAGTAGGTAAACCCGTGCTCCTTGATGAGGTCGAGTGTGTTCGGCGAGAAGTCCCACGACGGCGATCGGTAGCCGGTCACCGTGGCGCCTAGGCCCGTGAGCACGTCGAGCCCGCGCACCATCTCCTCGCGCTCGGCAGCTAGGTCGAGGTCGGTGACCGACGTGTGCGTGTAGCCGTGGTGCCCCACCTCGTGGCCGGCAGCGAGGATCGACCGCACCGAGTGGGGATGCCGCTCGGCGTCCTTTCCTGGAACGAAGAACGACCCGCGGATTCCGTGCCGGTCGAGCAGGTCGAGGATGAGCGGGACGCCCACCTTGGGCCCGTAGGCGCCCTGTGACAGCACCCCGGGACGGAAGGCGTTCTGGGGGTTCTCGCCAATCCACACCTCTTCGGCGTCGAAGTCGAAGCTCATGACAAAAGCACACGCCGCCCCACCCGGCCACTCGGCCATGACCACCTCCGCAGGGTGTGGACACTACTCCGCCATGTGAGGCGGCTCATACGTCACATGACGCATTGCGTTTGGGCCCGCCGACAGGGAGGACGACGGCTGTGGTTCGCAGGACTCACCCACTCGACATGGGATGCCCCATGACCAGACGTCTTAGCACCCGGGTTCTCGGCCCTGCGGCGAGGTGCGCCAGGGCTAGCGACTCCTGATCGTGAAGTAGCCGTATCCGCTCGATCCCAGGTGGTTGGCGTCGCCCGCATAGGTGGCCCTCGCGGTGGCTCTGCCCACTGCCACATTGCTCTGGTACGTCACCGCCACGGACGCCTGCAGCCCACCTGAGCCCCGGACATAGGCACTGCACGGGGTGAGCGCTGATCCGGTGTAGTAGACCACCGTCGGGCAGACGACCGTCGTCGTCGACGTGGCCTTGACTATGGTCAGGGCCGCGGTCGACGTGGTGTCAAACGAGTACCCAGCAAGGGAGCCGCCCGAGCAGGTGATCATCAGCGGAGACGCTGCTACGGGGGTGCGCACGGCGTAGCTGCTGGTGCACTTGGGGGCCTTCGATCCGCGCGGGAAGTTGAGCCTCACCTGCGGTCCCGTGGGCGAACCGGAGCGCAGAGTGTAGGTGTACTTGGGCTTGGACGCGCCATACCGCACAGTCTTGGGTGTAGGGACGATGTAGATCGTGGCTGATGACCCTCCGCTGATCGAGAAGCTCTTGGAGTCAGAGGAGCCATCGTGGTTCGTGTCCCCGCCGTACGTGTACGACGCCGACGCCGTGTTGGTGCCGACAGCGGTGTTGTTGGCGTACGTCGGGGTGGGGGTTAGCGACAATCCGCCGGCGCCGGTCACCGACGCAGAGCACGGCGTGCGGGGGGTGCCGGTGTAGGTCACCGACGACGGGCAGGTCACCGTCGTCGTGGAAGACGCCTTGTTCACCGCGAACGACCCGTTCACGTACGAGGTGGGGTTGTAGCCGGTGGACGTACCACCCGTGCAGTGGGTGACGTAGGAGCCGGCCGCCAACGTGCCGGTCAGCGGCGTCGCGAACGCGGTGTCGGTGGTGGCAAATATCCCGCAGGTCGGCTCGAGGGTCCAGTTGCCAGGCACCGTCGACGGGTCG
>WLOZ01000262.1 GCA_009699025.1 Actinomycetota bacterium | reverse complement strand
TCCTCGATGCGGTCGATGTCGGACGTGTGACGGCTGACGACGCTGGGCCGACGGAGGCCCACCTGGCGCACCATCGGGCTGTCGAGGGTGGCCTTGTACACGTGCACGGTCAGCGCCCGGGCACTCGACGTCGCCGCGCGGAAGCCACATCGCTGGGCGATCCAGGTGAGGATGACGTCGACCAGCATCAGCCCCCCGAGCAGTCCCAGGGCGTGGGAGTCGATGCCGTGCTCGAGCGCTCCCTCGACCACGAGCGGCACGGCGGCGGCCGCCAGCAGGGCAGCCAGCCCGAACGAGAGCGCGCCGATGACGCTCCAGCGGGCCGGGACGAGGAAGGGCCTGAGGAATCGGAGCAGCTCGCCGGTTCCTGCGCCCGAGAAACCGGGGAGTCCCTCGAGCATCTGGGGCCCTGACGCATCCCCCGCTGCTGCCGGAGTCGTGGTGCTGGATGCCATCAGGCGTTCCTGTCACTCGGGTCGATGTCGGGTGGAGCAGACATCTCCGGCTCCACAGGAGTCGGTGCTGGGGCAGTGGGCCGGCTCATGTTGGTGACGACCTTGGCCACCACGATCACGAGGAAGAGCTGTCCCATCATCGCCTCGAACACCGCGAGGGTCTGGCCGGGATTGCCCGCGGGCACCAGGTTTCCGTAGCCCACGGTGGTCAGCGAGGTGAAGCTGAAGAAGAGGTCGTCGGCGAGCGAGCCGTCTCCGGCCGCTCCGAAGAAGTCCCCGGGCTGCCACACCCCGAGGATGCGGAACACGAACGCGAACGACATGCCGATCATCAGGTAGGCGCTGATCACGCCCAGCAGGGCCTCGATGTCGACCCGTGGGAGCCGCACTATGTGTCGGACGATCGCGGTGGGGGCGACGAGGTACAGCACGGTCGACAGCAGGAACCACCACGAGTTGAGCTCCTGGAGTCCCACCGAGGACTCGCCCCGGGCGATTGTCACGATAACCCCGAGCCCGAGCAGGAGAAGCCCGACCCCAGCGACCCGCGACAGCGTCTGGGCCTCGGACACTCGAAGCGCCAGCCACACAGTGGTGAGCTGAACGAGGATGAGGATGGAATACGAGATATCCGAGTCACTTCCGACCACCGAGAGCAAGTAGCTCGCCACCACCGCCACCAGGAGGAATCCGTAGCCCAGGCGTGTGCGGCTCTGGCTCTCGGACACGTCGCCGCTCACTCTCGGTTTGGACACCGCAACATTGTGCCGCATCGCGCCACTCCGTGCGCGGGCCCGTTCCGGTAGCGTCAGCCTGTGACCCCCGAGGATCAGGTGCTCCTGGCAGCCCAGGCGGCGCTCGCCGATGGCGACGTCGTCACCGACTCCGATCGGCTCGAGTCGTACCGAGCAGACAGGTCCACCGGCAGCCATGCCGGCCAGCCCTTCGCCGTTGCGTTCCCGCGCACCGTCGAGCAGGTGTCAGCGCTGATGAGGGCCGCGCACCAGCACCGGGTGCCCGTGGTGCCGCGTGGCGCGGGCTCGGGACTCACCGGGGGGTCGAACGCGATCGACGGCAGCCTCGTCGTGTGCGTCGAGCGGATGCGCTCGGTGCTCACCGTCGACGTCGGCAACGGGTACGTCGAGACCGAGCCCGGCATCTTCAACACTGAGCTCCGTGACCACGTGGCCGGGCACGGCATGTGGTACGCGCCCGATCCCGCCAGCAAGGACTTCTGCTCGATCGGCGGCAATGTCAACACCAACGCCGGCGGCCTCTGCTGCGTCAAGTACGGCGTGACGCGTGACGCTGTGCTGGGTCTCGAGGTGGTGCTGGCCGACGGGCGGATCACCCGGGTCGGGCGTCGCACCGTCAAGGGCGTGGCCGGCTACGACCTCACCGGCCTGATGGTCGGAAGCGAGGGCACCCTCGGGGTTGTCACGATGGCACGGCTGCGGCTGCGTCCGCTTCCTCCGCCGCCCACCACGGCCGTGGCCGTCTTCGGCGACATCGCGTCGGCGGGCCGCGCCGTCGAGGCGATCATGGCCGTGGCCACGCCCAGCATCCTCGAGCTGCTCGACCGGGCCTCGCTGCGGGCAGTTGAGCAGTGGAGGCCGATGGGGCTGTCCACCGAGGCCGTGGCCATGCTGGTGGCGCAGAGCGACCTGCCCGGGCAGGCCGGCATCGACGAGGCCGACCTGGTGCTGGCCCAGTGCGAGCGGGCTGGAGCCAGCGAGGCCCACCGGGCCGACGACCCCGCCGAGGGCGAGCTGCTGCTCGGTGCCCGACGCATGGTGATCCCCGCCCTCGAGTCGATGGGCGACTGGCTCCTCGACGACCTCGCGGTCCCGCGCACGCGGCTCGCCGACGCGGTGCTCGGCATCGAGCGGATCGCCGAGGAACGTGACGTCATGATCGCCACCTTCGGGCATGCCGGTGACGGCAACCTGCACCCCACCATCGTCACCCCGCGCGGCGACCACGAGGCGGCGGCCCGCGCACAGCTCGCCTTTCACGACATGCTCGACCTGTCGCTGAGGCTCGGCGGCACGGTCACGGGGGAGCACGGGGTGGGCCTGCTCAAGCGGTCCGCCCTTGCCAGCGAGCTCGACGATGTGGCCATCGACCTGCACGGGCGCATCAAGCAGGCCCTCGACCCACTGGGCATCCTCAACCCCGGCAAGTCGCTGCCACGCTGGTAGGCCCCACGCATGCCTGTGGGGGCCGACCCGAGGGCCAGCCCCCACAGGGGTGATGCGGGTGACTCAGGTCAGGCAGTGCCCCCGAGGTACTGTGCCCACGCCGCGTAGACGTAGGTGAACGTCGCCGGAGCGCCCGTGATCTTGTTGTTCATCCACAGGCGGCTGGCACGCTGGAGTCCGTTGCCCATGGTGAGGTTGTCAGCGGCCAGCTTGTTCATCATCTGGGCCGTGATGTCGCCCCGCTTGGAGTCGTCCTTCTCGGCGCGGGCCGAGTTGTAGAGGTCGTCGACGCCTGAGTAGCCCCACTGGTTGAACGAGGCACCCTTGGTCGAGGTGGTGCCCATCCAGTCGAGGGCGTTGGGGATGTTCGACCAGAAGTCGGTGAACAGCATGTCGACGCCCTCGCGGCTCTTGGGGTCGTACAGGTAGTTCGTGTACTGGTCGACCTGGATGACCTTGAGGCTGGCGTTGATTCCGGCCTTCTTGGCGCCGTCGACGACCGCGTTGCCGAACGCCTGACCGGTGGCACTGGCGATGGTGCCCAGCACCACGGGCTTCTGCCCGTCGGCTCCAGCCTCGGCCACGAGGGCCTTGGCCTTCTCGATGTCAGGCGTGCCGTTGGCAGGCAGGGCCGCGTAGGCAGGCTCGAGCTGCGCCTTGGCGTCGTCGAAGACGGTGGGCGGAAGCTCGGCCTTGATCGGCACGGCCGTGCCCTTGAACAGCGCCTTGGCAATGCCGTTCCAGTCGACGGCCAGTTGAATAGCCTGACGCATCTTCGGGTTCTTCATCGCGCCCTCAGGGTTGGCGTACGTCCACGTGAGGTTCGAGGGCATCGAGCCGTAGAAGAGCTTGCCCGAGGTGTTGCCCTGCAGCTGGGTGAGGCCCGACAGCGGCGGGTCGTAGGTGCCGTCGATCTCACCGGTCTGCAGCGCGGCCGTGATGGCCGCCTCGTCGGTGAGGAACTTGAAGACCAGGTTCTTGACCTTGGGGGTCTGCTCCTTGTTCCACCAGCCGTCGAATCGGGTCAGGGTGATGTTGTCTCCCTTGGTCCACGACTTGAACTGGAAGGGACCCGAGCACATCACGCCGACGTCGGGGGTGCCGAAGTCCTTCACGTGCGCCTCGGCGAACTTCTTCTGCACCACGACGCCGGCATAGGCGGCGAGCTCGCGGTTGAAGAGGTAGTCGGGCGCGGTGAGCTTCACGGTGACCTGGCTCGGGCCGGTGGCCTCGATGCTCTTCACGTTCGAGTAGAGGTAGTGGTAGAAGCTCGCCGGGTCGGTGAGGTTGCGGCTCATGCTGTACACGACGTCGTCGGTAGTCATCTTCGTGCCGTCCCAGAACGTGACGTCATCGCGCAGGTCGTACACCCACGTGAGCGGGTCGGGGTTGGTGAAGGCCTTGGCGAGGTTGGGCTTGAAGGTGTAGTCCGGCGTGTAGATCATGAGCGTCTCGCACATGTTCGAGTTGACCGTGTTCTCCTTGTAGTCCGCAGACGTGTAGGGGTCGGTCGTGTAGGGCTCGCCCTCCCAC
>WLOZ01000261.1 GCA_009699025.1 Actinomycetota bacterium | reverse complement strand
GAGGTGGAGGTCGTGTCGGGCGGACGGACGGTCGCGGTCGAGGTGCCGGTGGCGCTCGGCCACCCGCGTCGGCCACTCTCGACGGACCAGCGCCGGGCCAAGTTCGTCGGGGCCGCGGCGGGCGTGCTGGGGGAGCCGCGGGCGGTGGCGCTCTGGGACTCGGTGCCCCGCCTGCCCTCACTGGACCGAATCTCCGACTGGACCGAACTGGTCGCGCCCTAACTGCATCGGGGGCACCCAAGCGCGTACCTATCGCGTCGCGCCGCCCCAAGACCCCACTGCGCCCGCCCCTCCAGCCCCCCGCTGATCCGCGGCCGTGCGCAGTGGTGTCGGCCCATGGCCCCACCCGACGTGCCAGCGAGCTGCCACTCGAACAGGTGTGTCACATCCCGTGAGCTCGCGAACGGGTGCGGCAAGGCAGGGCGGCACCGAGGGACGAACTGCGGCTGGTACCAGAAATCGCGGCTGCGCCCCCCGGGCGCCTCCACAACGCCTGAGTCGTTCGAGAACGAAGATCGGTCCTGGTGCAACCACCGACTGACACGGTGATGTTCGTGCTGTGAATTCTTGGCGAGTGGAATGAGTGCGCCGGGACGTTGGCGTGGTCGGGCGCGTCCTTCACTGGGGGGTGACCCAGACTGGGCGCATGAGCAGGCAGACGGAGGGACCTCCTGGCCTGCTCGCGCCCCTGCGCGGCTCGGCCACCTTCCGCGCCCTGTGGATCGGCCAGCTGGCGATGCAGGTGGGCATCTGGATCGAGACGGTCGCGGCGCAGTGGTCGATGGTCGATGCCGGGGCGTCAACGCTGGTGGTGGCGATGGTGCAGGCGGCCGTGACGCTGCCGTTCCTCGTGTTGGCGATCCCCGGCGGCGTGATCGCCGACCTGGTGCAGCGGCGTTGGCTGCTGGTGGGGGTCAATGGCGGGGCCGCGTTGGTGGCCGTACTGCTCACAGCGGCGAGTCTGAGTGGGTGGCTGCACCCGGCGATGCTGCTCATGCTCACCGCGCTGCTGGGCGTGGCGGTGGCGGTGAGTCAGCCGGGCGTCACCGCGGCGGTGCCCGATGTGGTGCCGGCCGCGCACATCGCGCCCGCTTCGATGCTTGCCAGCATCAGCGTGAACCTCGCGCGCGTGATCGGGCCTGCCATCGGTGGCCTCCTCATCGCGTCGATGGGTGCAACCGCGGCGTACGCGGCGAGCGCCCTGGGCTTCGCGCTGTTCGCGGTGCTGCTGGTGGCGGCGCGTGACGTGGGCCATGTGCCACAGCCGCAGTCCTTCCTGCCGGCGATGCGGTCAGGGCTCGATCATGTGGTGAGCGCCCGCCCGTTCCGACTGCTGCTGGTCATTACCGGCTGGTGGTTCGTGGCGGGCAGCGTGCTGTGGGCGCTGCTGCCGGTGGTGGCGCTGCGCGAGTTCGGCCTCGGCCCGGGTGAGTACGGCTGGATTCTTGCCACCGCCGGAATGGGGGCGGTGGGTGGCACGGTCATCTTCGCGCCGCTGCGCACGCGCGTGGAGACGACGCGCTACGTGCTGTGGTTGATACCGCTCTTCGGGCTGGCGCTCGTGGTGGTGGCCGAGGTGCCCGTGACCGGCGCGGTCATCGCGGCGCTGCTGCTGGCCGGATTCACGTGGACCACGATGGGGGCCATCGTGATGTCCTCGGCCCAGATGCTGCTGCCGGCGTGGGTGCGGGCGCGGGGCATTGCGTACTACTCCGTGGCGTCCCAAGGAGGGATCGCTGTGGGTTCGCTGCTGTGGGGTGTTGTCGGCGGCCTCACCACGGCCACCGGCGCCTTCCTCGTTGCGGCCGCCTGCTTGGTGCCGCTGTGGGTATTCGTGCTGGTGCGGCGGATGCCCACGCAGGCGGGGTGACGCGCCCGGCTGGGTTGGTCTATTGCGCCGACCGCGCCTACCTCGCCGCGCGGTCGAGGCGCTCGGCGATCCAGGTCTTGATCACCGACTGCCGAGTGATGCCCAGACGCTTCGCCTCAGCGTCGAGGGCGAGGACCATCCACGTGGGAAAGTCGACGTTCACGCGCTGCACGGGCCGTGCAGGTCGAATTGCCGAATCGAGGTCGAAGTGCTGCAGCACGTCGGCGTTGCCTTCGTCGAAGATCTGGTCGAGGTCTTCAGCCTTCATACAGCGCCTCCTCCGAAGTCCGTGCCCGGCGCACGGAGATGATGCGGATTGCCCCGAAGCGATGCGTGAAGATTGCCGCCCACAGCCGCCCGTCGATGCGCCCGATCACTATCGATCGAGACTCATCACGGCCGCGTGTGGCAAGTTCGATGCTGCGCGCGTCGTCCCAGAGCGCCTGAGCCTCGATGAACTCGATGCCGTGCTTGGCACGGTTCGACGCGGACTTGGCTGGATCGAACTCAAATCCCATGCCGAGCAGCATCGAGCCTCTAGGTGTAGAAACTATACCTAAAGTATCCCTGGTGTGCACATCACCTCGATCTCAGGAAGTCTTGCGTCCCGCCGTCGCCGCGCCCTTGGGGCGCCGCAACGCGATAGGTACGTGCTTGGGTGCCCCCGATGCAGTGAGGAGCCACCCCCCGCTGGTGCGCGGTCGTGCCCAGTAGTGTCGGGCCATGGACGCCCCTACGCTTCCCGACCGTGCCCGCGTCGTCGTAATCGGAGGCGGAGTCATCGGCACCTCGGTGCTTTACCACCTCGCGGAGGCAGGCTGGACCGACGTCGTGCTGCTCGAGCGCGACCAGCTCACCTCGGGCACCACGTGGCACGCCGCGGGACTGATGGTCACATTCGGCTCGACGTCGGAAACCAGCACGCGGCTGCGGCAGTACACCCGCGACCTCTACTCCCGGCTCGAGGCCGAGACCGGCCTCGCCACCGGCCTGAGGCAGGTGGGCTTCATCGAGGTGGCTGCCGACGCCGGCAGGCTTGAGGAGTACCGGCGGGTGTCTGCCTTCAATCGGCTCATGGGCATCGACGTGCAGGAAATTTCCCCCCGCGAGGTGGGCGAACTCTTCCCGCTTGCCAAGACCGACGACCTGCTCGCCGGCTTCTACGTTGCCGACGACGGCCGGGTCAACCCCGTCGACGTCACGATGTCGATGGCCAAGGGTGCGCGCATGCGGGGCGCCCGCATTATCGAAGGCTGCCCTGTCACCGGGGTGCTCACGGCCAAGGGCGCGGTCACCGGTGTCACCACCCCCTTCGGCGACATCGAGGCCGAGTACGTGGTCAATTGCGCCGGAATGTGGGCGCGCCAGCTCGGCGAGCAGGCCGGCGTCACGATTCCGAATCAGGCGGCCGAGCACTACTACCTGCTCACCGAACCGATCGAGGGAGTCAGCAAGGACTGGCCGGTGCTGGAAGACCCGGGCCGACACGGCTACTACCGCGAGGAGGGCGACGGGCTGATGATCGGCCTGTTCGAGCCCGTGTGCGCGCCGTGGCACGTCGATCGCATTCCCGAGGAGTTCTCGTTCGGCGAGTTGTCGCCCGACTGGGACCGTATGGGCCCCTACCTCGAGCGAGCGATGTCACGCGTGCCGGTGACCGCTGACGTGGGAATTCGGAAGTTCTTCTGCGGGCCCGAGTCGTTCACCCCCGACCTTGCTCCCGTGGTGGGCGAGGCGCCCGAACTGCGCAACTACTTCGTGGCGGCGGGACTCAACTCGATCGGAATCCTCACGGGCGGCGGTATGGGCCGTGCCATGGCCCACTGGATCATGACCGGTCTGCCCGACATCGACATCACGGGCATGAACATCGACCGGCTGCACACCTACCAGCTCAACCCCGAGTACCGCGCCACGCGCACGGTCGAGTCGCTGGGCATGGTGTACCAGTGCCACTTCCCGGGCCGGTCGATGCAAACAGCCCGAGGCGTGAAGCGCTCGCCGATCCACGATCGGCTGGTTGAGCAGCGCGCCTACTTCCGCGACGTCAGCGGCTGGGAGGGAGCCGACTGGTTCGCCCCCGAGGGCGTCGAGCCCGTGGTCGAGGAGCTCAGCTGGGGTCGCCAAAACTGGTGGCCGCACTGGGAAGCTGAGCACCACGCCGCCCGCAACGACGTGATTCTGATGGACATGTCATTCATGGCCAAGTTTCTGGTGCAGGGGCGCGATGCCGGCACCCTGCTCGACACGCTGTCGGCCAACGCGGTCAACGGCGACAGCGGGCAGATCGTGTACACCCAGTGGCTGAACACCGCGGGCACCCTCG
>WLOZ01000260.1 GCA_009699025.1 Actinomycetota bacterium | reverse complement strand
TGTTCCTGCTTGTGCGGCAGCGCTCTCTACACTCGTGACCACAGCGGGAGTGGTGGAATTGGCAGACACGCAGGATTTAGGTTCCTGTGCCTTCGGGCGTGCGGGTTCAAGTCCCGCCTTCCGCACACAGGGCGCGGCCCCGGCCCGGGGCCGCGCCAGCAGCGCCGGAGCCCGCTCGGACATCGAGGCCGAGGTCTCGGCGCAGCTTGGCCACGTGTCCCGTGGCTCTGACCCCGTACTGTGCGACCTCGATCAGGCCTGAGGGGTCGATGACGAACGTCGACCGGATGACCCCCACCACGGTCTTGCCGTAGAGCTGCTTCTCGCCGTAGGCCCCGTACGCCGTGAGAACCGCCCTGTCGGGGTCGGACAGAAGCGGAAACGTGAGGCCCTCGGTCGCGCGAAAGCGGGCGAGCTTCTCGGGCGAGTCGGGCGAGATCCCGAGCACGGCATAGCCCTCGCTGGTGAATGAGTCGAGCCTGTCGCGGAAATCGCAGGCTTGCTTGGTGCAGCCGGGTGTGGCGGCGGCGGGGTAGGCGTACAGGATCGCGCGCTGCCCGGCGAGCGAGGAAAGCGACACCGGGGTGCCGGCATCAGACGTGAGGGTGAAGGCGGGTGCGGTGTCACCGGGAGAGAGTCGAGTCATGCCCCTAGTCAACCGGGTGGGACGCTGTTGCACATCTTTTGCAGGTGCAACGAACCTGTCTTAGAGTGGGGCAATGCACTTATCTTGGTTCGCCAGACAGGGACTTCTGGCGACCCTCGTGCTGGCTGGCCTCACGGCCTGCGGGTCATCCTCGTCGGAAACGTCCGGCGGCGTCGCCTCGTCGGGCGAGCAACTGCTCATCGCCACCACGGTCTCGCCCCTCACCTCCATCGCGGCGAGCGTGGCCGGCGATAGGGCGCGGGTCGAGGGCATCGTGCCCGAGGGCACGAACTCACACACCTTCGAGCCCGAGCCCTCGGTCGCCGAACTGCTGAGCACGGCCGACGTCATCTTTGTCAACGGGCTCAAGCTCGAGGACCCCACGCTCGCGCTCGCCGAGACCAATAAGAAGCCCGATGCCGAGATCGTCGAGATAGGGACGACGGTTCTCCCTGAGAGCGATTACCTCTACGACTTCTCCTTTCCCAAGGAGGGTGGCAAGCCCAACCCCCACCTCTGGACCGACCCCACCTACGCGGCCGCGTACGCGGCGGTGATCGCCGACACGCTCGCGGCGAAGGATCCCGCCAACGCCGACTACTACCAGACCAACGCGGCCACCTTCGAGGCCAAGGCGGCCGAGCTCGCCGCAGCCGTTCGCAAGGACCAGGCCACGGTGCCCCAGGGCAACCTCACACTGCTCACGTACCACGACGCCTACGCCTACTTCGCGAAAGAATTCGGCTGGAAGGTTATCGGCGCGATTCAGCCGCAAAACTTCGCCGATCCGAGCCCGCAGGACGTGGTGGAACTGATCAACCAGGTGAAGGCAAAGAAGGTCACCACCATCTTCGGGTCTGAGGTGTTCCCGTCGTCGGTGCTCAAGGAGGTGGCCGACGCAACCGGAGCCCGCTACGAGAGCTCGCTGCGCGACGACGACTTACCTGGTCAGCCCGGAGACGCAGAGCACTCATGGCTCGGGCTGATGCGCTACGACTTTGTCACCATGGTCACCGGACTCGGCGGTACGGCCACCAACCTTGAGGCGTTGAGCCTGGCCACCACCACACCTGATAGGGCGGTATACCCCCAGTGACCGGAACCGGAGTAGGACCCGAGCTCGTCGCTCTCAGGGGAGTCGACGCTGGCTACGACCGCACGCACGTGCTGCACGGTGTCGACCTCACGGTGCGCAAGGATCAGTTCACCGGAATCGTTGGCCCGAGCGGGGCGGGCAAGACCACGCTGCTGCGGCTGCTCGTCGGAACGTTGAAGGCGTCGGCGGGCTCGGTCACGCGCGCGCCCGGCCTCGCCGTTGCCTACGTGCCGCAGCTCGGCACCGTCAACTGGGACTTCCCGGTGACCGTCTTCGAGTGCGTGCTGATGTCGCGCACCAAGGGACGCGTGGTTCCGTGGTCGTCGAGGTCCGAGCGCGCCGAGGTGCACGCGGTGCTTGAGCGCCTCGGCATCGCCGAACTAGCTCAGCGGCACATCCGCGAACTGTCGGGGGGACAGCAGCAGCGCATGTTCCTTGCCCGCGCCCTGCTGAGGCAACCACAGCTTCTGCTGCTCGACGAGCCCACCAGCGGGGTTGACGTTTCGACCCGGCACGACGTACTGCACCTGCTGGCCGATCTGCATGAAGACGGCATGGCCATCGTGCTCACTACCCACGACCTCAACGGCATGGCCGCGCACCTGCCGCACCTGGTGTGCGTCAACGGACACATCATCGCGTCGGGCACCCCGCACGAGGTCATCACACCCGACGTGCTCGAGCACACCTACGGCGCTCGCATGGAGGTGCTTGAGCACCTCGGCATGCCGGTGGTTGTCGAGGCCGGTCCCACCTCGGTCAGGAAGATCGCATGAACTGGGTCAGTGCGCTGCTCGAGCCTCTGAGCTTCGCCTTCTTCCAGAAGGGCCTCGTGGTGGCGACCCTCTCGGGAGCGCTACTGGGATTCATCGGAGTGTTCATCGTGCTGCGCGGCATGTCGTACATCGGCCACGGTCTCTCGCACGCCGTGTTCGGGGGCTTTGCCGCCTTTCAGTTGTTCGCCGCGCAGTTTTACATCATCGGCGCGGGAGTGTGGGGAATCGTGAGCGCGCTGGCGATCACGCAGGTCACCCGTCGCAGCCGGGTGGGCGCCGATGCAGCAATCGGGGTGATCACCACGGCGTCCTTCGCGCTCGGGGTGGCCCTGTTCGCTAAGTTCGGCACGTCGGGACCGTCATTCGACAACGCGCTGTTCGGCTCAATCCTGGGCATCACTCCCCTGCAGATCACCGGCCTGGTCGTGGTGTGTGTCATCACTGGGGCCTTCGTTTTTCTGCGCTACCGAGCGCTGCTGTTCACCACCTTCGACCCCGACGTGGCCGACGTGTCGGGCGTGCGGGTGGGCCGCATCGAGGCCGGACTCATGATCGTGCTGTCACTGGCGATTCTCGCCACCCTGACGGTCATCGGCGTCACCCTGGTGGCCGCGATGCTGGTGATTCCGGCGGTGGTGGCGCGCATGCTCACCGACTCGTTCGGTCGCATGCTTGCGCTGTCGACGGTGATCGGAGCGGCGTGCGGGCTGGGCGGCATGTACGCGTCGTACTTCGCCGGGGTGCCGTCCGGAACCATGATCGTGCTGGTCGGGGCTGTCGCCTTCATCGCGGTGCTTGCGATCACCGGGGGTAGGGGACTGCGACGCGCCAGCCAACTCGACGACCACGCGGCCTCCGAGCCCGTGCGTTCGGCCGTCGCGGCCCGTTGAGCCAGATCGGGCCATCCGCTGGGAGCTAGGCGCCCCGACCCCGTACAGTAAGGCGGGTGAGCGAGGCAATCGACAAGTCCACCGCCGGTACCACGGCGCCGCGCACGGCTGACCAGATTGAGGCCGACATCGCTGCGGCCCGAACTCGGCTTGCCGGCACCCTCGACGACCTTCAAGACAGGGTGCGGCCCGAGAGCATCGCGCGGCGCGGCCTGGCCAAGGCCAAGGGCGTCTATGTCAGCCCTGAGAGAGGCGTGCGAATCGAACGTGTTGCCGCCACCGCGGTGGCGGTGGTCGGGGTGCTGCTGCTTCGTCGTGGACTTCGCGCGTACTCAAACCGTCGTGCCCTCTCGAACATGCCCGACGTGCTGTGGCTGCCCGTGCCCAGCGCTCAGGTGTCGGGCTCGATGCGCGCCGCCGCCCGCCGCTCGGCCTAGCCGGGGCCCTCTTTTTTCGCCCGTGACCCCGTGACCCCCGTGACCCCCGACGCCCCCGGCCCCGGCCAGGAGTCGTGCTGGGACTACCCGCGACCGCCCGTCGCCGTCGCCACAGCCGAGCACGTGGTCGTCGAGCTGGGCGGTGTGGTGGTGTGCGACTCCCACGCCGCCGTGCGCGTGCTCGAAACGAGCCACCCACCTACCTACTACCTCCCGCGCGGCGACTGGGCCGACGGCGTGCTGGTGGCGGCCGCGGGGTCGAGTCATTGCGAGTACAAGGGTGTGGCCGAGTACCTCAGCGTCGTGGGCGGCAGTGTGGTGGCGAAGGCCGCAGGCTGGTCGTACCCCCAGCC
>WLOZ01000026.1 GCA_009699025.1 Actinomycetota bacterium | reverse complement strand
GGCCTTGTCGGCCTTGGAGCCCGGGTTCTCGCCCACCACCACGTACGACGTCTTCTTCGACACCGATCCTGTGACCTTCCCTCCAGCGGCCTGCACCCGCTCGGTGGCCTGGTCGCGGCTGAGGGTGGGCAGGGTGCCCGTGATCACGAACGTGAAACCCTCGAGCGGCCGCTCGCCCTGCTCGACCACCTGCTCGGCCAGACTCACCCCGGCCGCCCGCCACTTCTCGACCATCTCGCCGTGCCAGTCGACAGAGAACCACTCGCTGATCGAGTCGGCGATGATTCCGCCCACTCCCTCAACGGCCGCCAGACTCTCGGCCGGGGCCTCGGCGATGACTTCGAGCGACCGCAACTCGCGTGCGAGCGACTGCGCCGCGGTGGGCCCCACATGACGGATCGATAGCGCGACCAGCACCCGCCACAGTGGCCGCGACTTGGCCACGTCGAGCTGCTCGAGCAGCTTGGTCGCATTCGCATTGAGCACCCGCTCGCCGCCCTTGGTTGAACGCGTGAAGAAGTCTGAGCGCTCGAGGTCGTCAGCGGTGAGGCCGAACAGGTCGCCCTCGTCGACCACAAGCCCGTCGACGAGCATGGCCGAGGCCGCCTGATAGCCAAGCCCCTCGATGTCGAGCGCGCCGCGCGAGCCGACGTGAAAGAGCCGCTCGCGCAACTGAGCCGGGCACGAGCGCTGGTTGGGGCAGCGGATGTCGGCGTCGCCCTCCTTTTCCGGCGCGAGCTCGGTGCCGCACTCGGGGCAGTGCGTGGGCATTATGAACGCGCGCTCCTCACCCGTGCGCGCCTCGACCACCGGGCCGATGACCTCAGGAATCACGTCGCCGGCCTTGCGCAGGAACACGAGGTCGCCAATGAGCACGCCCTTGCGCGCTACCTCCGACGCGTTGTGCAGCGTGGCCATCTCGACGGTCGACCCCGATACCTTCACCGGCTGCATGTGCGCGAACGGCGTGACCCGCCCCGTGCGACCGACGCTGACCCGGATGTCGAGCAGCCGCGTGCGTACGACCTCGGGCGGGTACTTGTACGCGACGGCCCAGCGCGGCGCCCGCGACGTGGAACCCAGCCGGCCCTGCATCGACAGATCGTCGACCTTGAGCACCACGCCATCGATCTCATGCTCAACGTCGTGCCGATGCTCGCCGTAGAAGTCGATGAACTCGCGCGCGCCGTCGAGCCCGTCGACCACCCGTGCGCGCTCGGACACCGGCAGCCCCCACCCGGCCAGTGCCGTGTAGGCCTCGCTCTGCGCCGCCGGCTCATGGCCCTCCCACACGCCCACGCCGTGCACCACCAAGCGCAGCCGACCGATGCGAGCCAGCGCCCGGTCGAGATCGGCCTGAGCGCGCGCTGCGCCAGCCGACGTACGCGCCGCCTCCACTTCCTCGCGGCGGCGGTCGATTCGCTGGCGCAGCGAGCCGGCCCCGGCATTGCGCGGGTTCGCAAACTCCACCAGCCCCAGCCCGCGCTGCTCGGCGTTGAGCGCCTCGAACTCGGCCAGCGGCAGGTACACCTCACCCCGCACCTCCACCAGCGGCGGAATCGGGTGCGTCGTCGTGCCGCCGGTGAGCTGCTGCGGGATGGCCGGGATGAGCGCGGAATTCGCGGTGACATCTTCCCCCACCCGGCCGTCGCCTCGCGTGGCCATGGTGCGCAGGCGGCCATTCTCGTACACGATGTCGACCGCCAAGCCGTCAACCTTCAGCTCACACAGCAGCGGCGGTAGCTCGCCCAGCAACTTCTCCACGCGCGCGGCCCACGCCTCGACGTCGTCGGAGGAGAACGCGTTGTCGAGCGACAGCAGCCGAAGCAGGTGCTGCACCGGAGCGAACTGCTCAGAGGCGGTGCCCCCCACCGACTGCGTGGGCGAGTCCATCGACGCCAGCTCAGGGAAACGCGCTTCGAGCTCAACCAGGTCGGCGAAGAGCGTGTCGTACTCGACGTCGGACATCGTGGGCGCATCGGATTGGTAGTAGAGCGAGCGGGCCTGCTCGATCTGCACGACCAACTCGGCCCAGCGCTCGCGATCGGCCGCGGTCAGGCCCTCACTCATCGACTCTCACCTCGCGCAGCCGCGCCGACACCGCCCGCAGCAACTCGAAGTCGCCCACGGGATCGACAGCGGGCCTGCCGGCCGACGGCTGCAGTGCCACCGAGCCGGGGAGCGACTCGAGGTCGAACCCAAGATTGGTCCACAGCCGGCTCACCTCAGAAACGGTAGCGCCCACCACCGACGCGAGGGGGGCATTGCCTCGCTCTGTGCGCACCCCGAAAAACAGGGCCCGCCCGGCGTCGACCAGCATTCCGAGTTGGTCGCCGTCACGGGCGAGGTCGACCGAGCTGAGGTCAACCGACACGCCCACCGCTCCGCTGGCAGCCAGCACCGCCAGCGGAAGGAGCCCCCCGGCGCAGCGCACGAGCACGTCCGAACCGCCCACCACCGTGGCCAGCCGCTCAGACGCCACCTGCTCAGTCACCATTCGATACCGGTCGAAACCACTCGGCGTCGCTAGCGCCCCCGCGAGAACCGCGGGTAGCAGGGGCTCATCGAGCCGCACGATCGGAGTAGCCGAGGGGAGGCGTCGGCGCAGCTCCGCCGCGTGGTCGGCCACCGCCTGCGCCAGCGCCTGGGCGAGGTCGAAGACGGCCGAGGGGTCGCGCACCAGCCGATGCCCGGTCATCAGCTCGAGCGACGCCGCCATCGTCCACGGTCCGACCACGGGAACGATCACGTGTCGGCCGAAGTCGCCGAGCTGGCTCTCGAGAGCGTCGAGATCCTCGCCGAGCCACGAGCGCGCACGCCGCATCTCGCGCGAGTCGCCGCCGGCGAGCCGCCACCCAGCGGGAGTGGTCGACACTGCGAACTGCGTCGACACCGTGGTCAGCAGGGCTGCCGTGCGGCCGATGGCGTCAGAGCCCGGCCCGCGCTCGGGCAGCAGCGGAAGGTAGGGCAGGTGCGGTTCAGTGCCGAGCTCACCGGCCACCATACGGGCCATCTCCAGCGCCTCAGTACCCACGAGCTCGCCCTCCCCGGTGGCTCCCGCGCGCGGAATCACCGCGAGGCCGGCCGGCGGGCGATCTGGGAACACTGCACACGCTGAGGCTATCGTCGGATCGTGGACCTCGTGACAGCCGACCAGACCTGGCTCCTTGGCCTGTCGCTGCCGGCGTGGACCAAACTGGCGGCAGTGGTCACCGGAAGCCTCGTCGGCGCCGAGTTCGCGGCGAAGAGGGGGTTCGACCCGGTCGGAGTGTTCGGGCTCGCCTTCGCCCAGGGCCTCGGCGGCCTGGTGCTGCTCGAGCTGCTGTTGCTCAACGGAACGCCACTCTTCCTCCAGGACCCCAAGTACCTCATCGGCTCGGCCCTGGCATCGGTGGCGGGGTTCTTCTTCGCCGGCCTGCTGAGTCGCTCGTACCCAGTGCTCATCACCCTCGACGCCGTGTCGAGCGGGTTCCTCGTATGCGTGGGCGTTGAGGCAGCCCTCGCGCTGCAGCTCCCGCTCATCTCGGCAATCTTCCTCGGCACCCTGACGGCCACGGGCGGCCTGGTGCTGCGCGACGTGATGGCCGGCATCTCCCCCACGCTGCTCCGACCCGGCGTGCTCAACGGAGCCGTCGCCCTGCTCGGCGCGGCGCTCTTCGCCCTGCTGCACGAATTCACCGAGCTGCCCATCGGTGTCGAGCAAGTGGCCGTCGTGACCTTCGTTTTCGTGCTGCGGATGCTGGCGATCTGGCGTGGCTGGAAGACCAGGACCACCCAGGACATCAGCGACCGCTTCTGGGGAATCTGGAGCAGGCGAGAGGAGGAGGAGGAGGAGGAGGTGACCCGCGGGTGAACGTCGTCATCGAGTTGGTGGGCCTGGTGCCCGCCGCGCTGGCCACACCCTCGACGGTGATCAGCCTGCCCGGGCCCATCGAGGCCATCGCCTGCACCACGGGGGCGCTCTCGGGAGCCCTCCACGCGAGTCGCAAGCGACTCGACCTCACGGGTGTCATGGTGGTTGCGATCTGCACCGGGGTCGGGGGCGGGGCGATTCGCGACGTTCTCCTCGACTCTGGCCTCCCCTCCTTTCTAGTGAGCCCCACGCTGCTGCTTTACGCGCTGCTCGCCGCCGCGATCGGCACCGTGTTCGGCACCCTGGTGCATCAGTTCCAGCCCATGATGGAGGTGATTGACGCCTTACTGATCGGGGTGTGGGTCGTCATTGGGGTGCAGAAGTCGCTTCTCGACGGCCTCACCCCCGTCACCGCACTGTTCGTGGGCGTTGTCGCCTGCATCGGGGGCGGCGTACTGCGAGACGTGCTCTGCCGCGACCGGCCCGAGGTGTTTCGGCCGGGCACGTTCTATGCCGTGGCCGCTCTGGCTGCGGCCACGGCCTACCTCGTGCTGGCCAGTGCGAGGGCGCCCGAATGGGCGTGTGTGGTGGCCACCATCGTGGTGGCCGCCGGACTGCGCGGAGCCTCGACGTGGCTGGGCTGGCGCACCACGAAGGCAGGCTCGCTCATGCCCATGACGTCGCTGCCCGAGCGGCCGAGGTGATGGTGCACGAACCGACCACCCGCGTGCCCGAGTAGAGCGCAGCGGTTTGGCCCGCCGCAACCCCACGCTCGGGCTGCGCCAGCTCAAGGCTCACCTCGCCGGGGCCGCCACCGAGCCCCTCAGGCCCGTCGAACCGCATCACGGCGGGAGTCTCACGACCATGCGCCCGCACCTGCACCCCGACGGGGGTTCCCGACGCTGGCACAGGTCCGCACCAGCGGGCCCTCGAGCCCGACACGAGATCGACACTGAGCATCTGCTCGGGACCTACCAAAATTGTGCGCGTGGGGGCGTCGATGCCCACCACGTAACGCGCGGCCCCATCGTCGCGCGGGCGCTCGAGCCGAAGCCCGCGGCGTTGGCCGATCGTAAAAGCGTGCGCCCCGTCGTGGGATCCGAGTTGCTCGCCGGTCTCAGCATCGCGGATGACCCCCTGCTGCTGGCCGAGCCTGGCCGTGAGGAAATCGCCGGTGCGCCCGTCGGCGACGAAGCAGATGTCGTGGCTGTCGGGCTTCTCGGCGACCAGCAGTCCGCGGTGGAGCGCCTCGGCGCGCACGGCCTCCTTATGGTCGTCGCCCAGCGGAAACATCGAGCGCTCGAGCTGCGCGGGCTCGAGCACCGAGAGCACGTAGGACTGATCCTTGGCCGGGTCTGCCGCGCGGTGAAGTTCGACACCGGCAGGACCGTTGGCCAAGCGCGCGTAGTGGCCGGTGGCCACGGCGTCGAAGCCAAGGTCAACCGCGCGATCGAGCACAGCGGCGAACTTAATGTGCTCGTTGCAGCGCAGGCAGGGGTTGGGGGTACGGCCCGCCGCATACTCGGCCACGAAGTCGTCGATGACCTCGGCCTTGAACTGCTCGGAGAGATCCCACACGTAGAACGGAATGCCCAGCACGTCAGCCACCCGGCGTGCATCGCGAGCGTCTTCGAGCGAGCAGCAGCCCCGGGCGCCCTCTCGGAAGGCCTTCGGGTCGGGGCTCAGAGCGAGGTGGACGCCCACGACGTCGTGCCCGCCCTCGACGGCGCGCGCTGCGGCAACTGCAGAGTCGACTCCACCCGAGAGGGCGGCCAGCACCTTCACCGGACGGCGTCGGAGACCGGCCGGATGCGCGGCCGCCCCGCCCTGCGGGCACGCTCGACCACGGGCGTGAGCTCGTTGAGCACCGTGCGCACGTCGTGTGGCGTCGAGGTGTGACCCAGCGAGAAGCGCAGCGACCCTCGAGCGAGCTCGGGGTCAACGCCCATGGCGAGGAGAACGTGGGAGGGCTCAGGAATGCCTGCGGTGCACGCTGACCCCGTGGAGCACTCGATGCCTCGGGCGTCGAGCAGCATCAGCAGAGCGTCGCCCTCGCAGCCGGGGAATGAGAAGTGCGCGTGTCCGGGCAGTCGGCCCGCTGAATCGGGATCTCCTGACACCACGACGTCAGGCACGAGTTCAAGCACCCCGGCCACCAGCTCGTTACGCAGCGACGTCAGACGATGAGCCGCCTCGGCATGGCCGTCGACCGCAGCGGCGAGAGCTGCGGCGAAGCCGGCAATTCCGGGCGAATCGAGGGTGCCTGACCGAAGCCGCTCCTGGGCCCCGCCGTGCAGCAGGGGCTCGATTGAGACGCCGCGACCCACCACGAGCGCCCCTGCCCCGTGCGGCCCCCCCACCTTGTGGCTGCTCACCGTGAGCGCGTCGAGGCCCGAGAGCCGGAAGTCGACGTCGAGCGAGCCAACCGCCTGAACGCCGTCAGAGTGCACCGGTATGCCGTGGGCATGTGCCAGCCTGACCACCTCGGCGATCGGCTGTACCGTTCCGACCTCATTGTTGGCCATCATGACGCTCACCAGCGCCACCGAGTCAGGGTCGAGGGCGATCATGTGGGCTAGCGCGTCGACGTCGATGCGGCCGAGACGGTCGACGGGGATGTGCTCGACCACCGCTTCCTCGTGACTACCGAGCCACGCCACCGGGTCGAGCACGGCATGGTGCTCGACCGCCGAACACAGCACCCGCACGCGACCCCGCGCCTCGGCCCGTCGCGCCCAGTAGAGCCCCTTGACCGCGAGGTTGTCACTCTCTGTTCCACCCGAGGTGAAGATGACCTCGCTCGGGCCGCAGCCCAGCGACGCGGCCACCGACTCGCGCGCCTCCTCGACCGTCTTGCGCGCCTGCCGGCCAGCCGCGTGCAGGCTCGACGCGTTGCCAGTGTGCTCATAGGCAACGGTGAGCGCGACGAGCGACTCTGGCCGAATGGGAGTCGTCGCGGCATGATCGAGGAAAGCCACGCAGTCATTCTACGGGGATGGGCGACATTCCACCCTTCCGCGAGGAAGGCGCTGACCTTGGCAGTGCTGACGGCGCACCCGAAAGCGGTCGACTGATGCGGTTGAGGTGGCCCATTCCGATCACAGAAAGCGCCGAACAGTGTGATCGGCGGGGCTCGGCGGGGCTCAGCGGGACTTGTCGTAGAGAGCCCCGTAGTCCGCGGCCATCGCGTCGGCCTCGAGTCGAGACGTAATCTGCGAGGCCTGCCAGCTCCAGTGGAACCCATCGCCCATGCGTGCGGGGAAGGCCTCGTTGCCGAAGGCGAGAACGTCGAGCCACTCCCCCTTGATCGAGGTGAGCCCGGCAAGATCGACGAAGCGGGCGCCGGGAATCTCCTTCGCCGCGGCCGCGGCCGCGAGATTGAGTTGGCGGTAATAGCCGTTGTCGACGGCAGACTTCGAGGTGGGAGGGCCCGTCCAGTAGATGCGGTCGACTCCGTGCAGGATGACAGACCTCATCACCACCGAGACTCGTCGCTCGTACTCAGCCGCCCACCCAGGCGATCCCACCGGAAAGTAGTCGTCTTGACGCGACATGTCTTGATTGTCGTTGCCACCGACGATCACCACCACGGCCGACGGCTTGATCGCGTCGATCTGCCCGAGCGCCCACTCAGGCCAGTTGAAAAACGTGGGGGTTGCGAGCCCCACACCGTCGCGGTACTTCACCGTCACGTTGGCCAGCCCCCGCTGCGCCAGCAGGTCAGCGAGCCGCTGCCCGGTGTAGGTGCTGAGCGAGTCGCCAACGACGAGCACCTTCAGCGGCCGGGTGGAAGTGGGATGCCTCACGGTGAGGGGCGCCGTGTGCGGCGGAGGTGGCGGAGGCGGTTTCGGCCCTTCACTGACCAGCATCGCCGAGTCGGAGGGCGCTAGCACCGCAAGCTCGATCTCATCACTGCCCCCGGCCACGACCGCTAGATCGCGGCCCAGCGCGAGGTCGAATTGCTGGCGCGGCCGGTCAAGGGCGAGCGCCGAGGCCACCACGTCGAAGGGGCCTGCGACGGTCGACACGATCGTGCGGCCGAGTCCAGGTCGCATTCCTTCCGCGGTGCGTGCCATCGAGGCCGAGTTGAGCAGCCCGGCTACCAGCAGCGCCACCAGCACCACCACGAGTACGGCGCCAGCCGGCAGGCCGCGCGCCGGCGACTCGAGCGCCGGGTGGTAGGTGGTCTCGCGGTCGGTGCGGGCCGCGACGTGCTCGGCCGACATGTCGCCCACGCACCCCACCTCCCTCCGCGTCGACGTGCACGTGCAACCGGATGAGCCGCTAGAACTGGAAGTAGATGAAGGGCGCCACGCCCTGGTCGCCCACGAGCACCACCATGAGGACGATCAGCACCCCCACCATGATTCCCTGCAGCACTGCCGGAAGCCGGGAGAACCACCGCTCAAGGGTCCTCCAGATTCGTCCCGGCAGGAACTGGGTACCGATTCCGAGCACGATCGCCCCGACAACAAGGGGGGTTACCAGCGAACTGCCCTCACCCCAGCGCCCCACGAGGCCGCTGAGCACCCCGCGCGCGACGGGAAGGTCCGGTGACCGGAAGAACACCCACGCGAGGCAGACCACCACGAAGGTGAGCAGCCACCCGCCCGCCTTCGGCAGCAGTACGCGCACACGCGACCGCCCTTCCGGGGCCGCGCGCCGCCCCCGCCAGTCGCCCCACACCCGCTCGATCACCAGACCGATGCCGTGAATCGCGCCCCAGATCACGAAGGTCCATGCCGCTCCGTGCCAGAGCCCACCGAGCAGGAAGGTGAGGAGCACGTTGATAGCCGTGCGCACCCGGCCCCTGCGGCTACCTCCGAGCGGGATGTACAGGTAGTCGCGCAGCCAGCGTGACAGCGTCATGTGCCAGCGGCGCCAGAATTCCTGCAGCGATGCAGCCGAGTAGGGCGAGGCGAAGTTCTGCGGGAATCTGAAACCCAGCAGCATGGCGAGCCCGATGGCAATGTCGGTGTAGCCACTGAAATCGCAGTAGATCTGGGCGGCGTATCCCAGCACGGCCGCCACGGTGTCGGGCGACGAGAAGGCCGCGGGGCTGCCGAATACCGGATCGACCACGCTGGTGGCTAGGAAATCGGCCAGCACGAGCTTCTTAAAAAGGCCGCCGAGGATCAGAAAGAGCGCGGGCACGGCCGGCAGATTGCGGGGGCTGCGCGGCGTAGCCAACTGGGGGATGAACTCGCGCGCCCGCACGATGGGGCCTGCGACCACATGCGGGAAGAAGGTGAGGAACACCGCAAAGTCGATGGGTGACGCCACCTTCGTGACCCGGCTGTGCACATCGGCCACGTAAGAGATCGCCTGGAACGTGAAGAACGAGATGCCGATGGGGAGCATCAGTTGCAGTAGCGGAAGTGGCGCTCCGAGACCTACCCGCGACAGCGCAGAGTTGAAGGACTGCGCGAAGAAGTCGAAGTACTTAAACCAGCCGAGCAGCCCGAGGTCGACCACCACCGCGGCGACCAGCACCAACTTCCGGGCGCGCGGCGAGGTGAGCCGCGTGATGGCCATCGCCGCCGCCTGGTTGGCCACGATGGAGAACACGAGGAGCAGCACCCAGTAGGCGTCGACGAACCCGTAGAAGAACAGCGACACCGCCAGCATGAAGATCTTCCATGCCGGAGGGTGAGGCATCAGCAGCCACGACACCGTGAGCACCACTGCAAAGAAGACAGCGAACTCAATCGTCGGGAAGACCACTCAGACCGACTGCGCTCTCATCGCCTCAGTCTGTCGCCCCACACTCGCGAAACCCCGCACCCCAAGCGGGGGTGTCGGGCGCCCCTACCCCTTGCGGGAGTTGACCTGCTCGGTGAGCTGCGGCACGACCGCGAAGAGGTCGCCGACCACGCCGAAGTCGGCGAGCTCGAAGATGGGAGCCTCGGGGTCCTTATTCACCACGACGATCGTCTTCGAGGTCTGCATGCCGGCGCGGTGCTGGATTGCTCCGGAAATACCGTTAGCGACGTAGAGTTGCGGCGACACGGTCTTGCCGGTCTGCCCGACCTGGAACTGATGGGGGTACCAGCCCGCGTCGGTTGCGGCGCGCGAGGCGCCCACCGCGGCACCGAGGGAGTCGGCGAGACCCTCGATCACAGCGAAGCCCTCGGCCCCGCCGACGCCGCGTCCGCCGGACACCACGATCGACGCCTCGGTGAGCTCAGGGCGTCCACCCTTGGTGGCCACTACACGATTGGTGATGCGGGCGCCGGTCGACGATGCCGCCGGGGTGACGGAGATGTCGACCCGAGTGCCGGAGGCGGCCGACGCCTCGGGCGATGTGGCGTTGGGCCGCACGGTCACGATAGGCACGCCATGGCTGACCTTCGAGCGCACCACGGTGGCACCACCGAACACTGACTGGGTGGCCACGAGGTCGACGTCGACGTCGACGGCGTCGGTGATGATGCCCGAGCCGATTCGCACGGCAAGCCGAGCAGCGATTTCCTTGCCCTCGGCGGTCGAGGCAATGAGCACCGCCGCCGGTGCGCGCTCGGCCACCACAGCGGCGAGCACATCAGTCTTCGGGGCGACCGGGTGGTTGAGCAGGTCAGCGGAGTCGGCCACCACCACCGTCTCGGCGCCGTACTCAGCGAGAGCGGCAGTGTCGACTCCGGGCCCGACCCACACGGCCACAGGAACGCCGAGGCCTCGTGCGAGAGTGAGGAGCTCGAGCGTGACCTTCTTAATGCTGCCGTCGACGTGGTCGACCAGAACGAGAATTTCAGCCATGACGTCGGGCTCCTTAAATGAACTTCTGCGCGGACAGGTACTCGGCGATGGCGACGCCACCGTTGCCACCGTCGTCGACGACGGTGCCCTTCTCCCGGGGCGGACGGGCAGCGAACGAGTCGACGAGGCTCCACGACTGACCCAGGCCCACCTGCCCTGCGTCGAGGCCAGCGTCGGCCAGCGACAGCGTCTCGACCGGCTTCTTCTTGGCGGCCATGATGCCCTTGAACGACGGGTACCGCGGCTCGTTCGCCTTCTCGACCACCGACACAACCGCCGGCAGGGTCGCCTCAACCTCGTCATAGCCGTAGTCGGTGACCCGCTGGATGCGCGCTGTGGTGCCGTCGACCTCAACCTTGCCCGCGAAGGTGAGCTGGGGCAGGCCCAGCCGCTCAGCCACCATGGCCGGCACCACGCTCATGCGGGCGTCGGTCGACTCGGAGCCGAAGATGACCAGGTCGAACTCGCGGGCCGCAAGAATCGTCGCGAGTGCGTAGGACGTGCCAATCGCATCGGTGCCGTGAAGTGCGTCGTCGACGAGGTGGATGCCGGCGTCAGCTCCCATCGACAGCGCCCGACGAATCGCCTCGGAGGCTTCGTCCGGTCCCATCGTGAGCACGGTGACGTCACCGCCGTGGGTCTCCGCCAACTGCAGCGCGGCCTCGACGGCGTACTCGTCAAGCTCGTTGAGAACCCGGTCGGCCGAGGCACGGTCGAGTGTCGAGTCAGCAGGGGCCAACTTCTTGTCGGCCCAGCTGTCGGGGACCTGCTTGATGCACACGACGATCTTCATGGCGCGGCGCTACCTCTCTGGCACGACCCGAATGTCGGATGTGCACGACAGTACCCGCCGGTACGTGTAGCGACCACCCCAGTGCTGGCGGGGTGAGGAGATTCACACCCAGCGATGAGCCGCGAGAGTTACTCGGCGCGCAGGGCGATGTAGCGGGCTACCAGGGCCAGCAGCTTCCAGAAGGCCCACAGCACCACCGCGGTGAGGATCGTGGAAACGCCCGAGAGGAGACCGGCGGCGGGAGTGAGCAGTGCAGTGCCCGTGACGGACTCGCCGAGGAACCCACCGGCCGCCACGAGGAGCCCGCTGACAATTCCGAGGATGAGAACTACCAGGGCGAGCACGCTGAATACCGTGGCCACCCGTCGTGCCGACGAGGCGAGTTCGGGGTCGACGGGGCGCGACTCCGCCGCCGAGATGACCACGGGAGCGGGGGCCATCGAGGCTGGCGACATCACCGTGGGCGTCGCCGGCGCGGGAGCCGGCGCGTACACGGGCTGCGCGTAGGCAGCGGGGGAATACGAGGGCGCTGGTGCCGCCGGGGTCTGAGCAAGGGGCGCTGCCGGCGCGACAGCCACAAACCCACCGCCGTACTCCTGTGCGG
>WLOZ01000259.1 GCA_009699025.1 Actinomycetota bacterium | reverse complement strand
GTGAGATCGGCCGGGCGTGGGCCTACGAGGGTAACGAGTAGAGGTCGTCGCTCACGATGTCGACAAGTCGGTCGTCGATGAGACTGTCGAGGCAGCGCTCGCGCTGAGCATCGTCGCCCCAGAGGTCCCGCAGCGTAGCCCCTGACACTGGCTCGTGACTGGCGCGCAACTGCGCCATCAACTGTCCACGGCACTGTCGGTCGGTGCCGTGCCAGGCCTGGCGTCGCGGCGGAACTGCTGCCGCTGGGTGGCCCAGCGCCCGCCATGCGCACCCCGCCGACACCGGGCAGGTTTCGCAGCGCGGGCCGGTCGCGAAGCACACCAGTGCGCCAAGCTCCATGACGGCTACCGACCACCGGGCCGCCCGGGTGGCGTCGGTCGGAAGCAGCGCGGCGGCCCGTGCCCGCTCGGGGTTGGTCATCGAGGCTGGTGCGCGCTCGGTGCCGTCGAGCACTCGGGCGAGCACTCGGCGCACGTTGGTGTCCAGCACCGCTATGCGCTGCTCATAGGCGAACGCAAGCACGGCAGCGGCGGTGTATTCGCCCACCCCCGGAAGCGCCCTGAGGGCCGCGAGGTCGCACGGTGGCTGACCCCCGTGCTCACGGTCGACGACCATCGCGGTCTGGTGCAGGCGCAGCGCGCGACGTGGGTAGCCCAGCCGGCCCCAGGCGCGAATTACCTCGGCCGGCGACGCGGCAGCCAGCGAGGCGGCGTCGGGCCAGCGCTGGAGCCACTCACGATAGACAGGGGTCACCCGCGACACGGGAGTCTGCGCCAGCATTACCTCCGACACCAGCACCTGCCATGGGGTGGTCGACGCCGCGCGCCATGGAAGATCGCGGCGATGCACGCGGTACCAGTCCAGTACGGGATCGACTAACTCGCGCGCGCCGCCGGAGGATCTCACGCAGCACAGCCTGACATGCGAGCTCCTCACAATGTTGGCCGCGTTGTGCCCACGATGGCGGCCGATGCGGAGTAGCGTTTTGTCCGTGACTCTCCTCAGCCCTGTGGGCCCCGAGCCGTCGGGGGTGTACTGGCGCCGGCGCTTGACCCTGCTGCTGGTTCTCCTGGTGGTGCTCGCGGCAGTCTGGTTTCTGTTCTTCCGGGGTGGTGGTGGCGAAGGGGCTGCCTCGTCTACCGAGTCTCCCAAGCCGCCGCCGACGTCGACCGCGTCGTCGTCTGAGGGCCCGAGTGGCAGCGCGAGCGAAAGCGCTAGTTCCACAGGCACTCCCGTGTGCGACGACACCTCCATCGGGGTATCCATCACGCTTGACCTCGCCTCGGTCAAGGCGGGAGATCCGCTGGCCCTCACTGAGGGCATCACAAACATCGGCAAGACCGCCTGTCGCCGCGACATCGGTGCCAAGGCCAACACCATCGTGATTACCTCGGGGGGCTACCCCGTGTGGTCAAGCGACGACTGCTCCCCCGGCGGCGAGCCGAACATCGTTGTGATGAAGCCGGGTGACTCGTATGAGGTCAGCGTGACCTGGGAGGGTGAGGTCACCGAGGGCAGCTGTCCTAAGGCGCCGCCGCTGGCCAAGGCTGGAACCTACGACGCAGAGGGCCTCAACGGCGGGGTCTCGAGCAAGTCGAAGTCGTTCATGGTGACCTGAGAAAACTCAGACAAACCTCTCGAGAATGCTGGTCTCGGCCAGCCTGGACAAGCCTTCGCGCACTGAACGGGCGCGGGTCTCGCCGACGCCCTCCACCGCCTGCAGGTCATCGATATTTGCCGACAGCAGGCGCTGCAGGCTGCCGAAGTGGTCGACAAGACGTTCGACCACGATGTCGGGAAGTCGCGGAACCCGGGCGAGCAGCCGGTAGCCACGCGGGTTGAGGCTCTGGTCAAGATTGGTGCCGTCGAGCCTGAGCGCCTGCGCGATCTGGGCGAGATCGATCAGCGAGTTGGTGCCGAGGGCGTCGAGGGAGTCGAGCGCGGTGTCGAGTTCGACGTGGGAGGCCTCGGACTTGCGTGACCTCTTGCCGGCAGGGGCCGGCAGGTAGTCGCGCACGACGAGTACGCGATCATTCTCGACCCCCGACACCAGTTCGTCGAGTTGTAGGGACAGCAAACGGCCGTCGGTGCCCAGTTCGACCACGTAGCCCGATACTTCGCGGGCGATGCGCCGCACCATCTCGAGGCGCTGCGCCACGCTGCAGACGTCGCGCACCGTGACCAGGTCCTCGATCTCGAGGGCCGACAGGGTGCTGCTGACCTCGTCGAGCCGGTACTTGTAGCGCTCGAGGGTGGCAAGGGCCTGATTGGCACGCGACAGCGTTGCTGCCGAGTCCTCGAGCACGTAGCGCCGACCATGCACGTAGAGGGCCACGATGTTCATCGACTTGCTGACGCTGATGACCGGGAAGGTTGTCTGGCGTGCGACGCGGTCAGCAGTGCGGTGGCGCGTGCCGGTTTCGTCGGTGGGAATTGTCGGATCGGGCAGCAGTTGCACGGCCGCGCGCAGGATCTTGGTGACGCCCGAATCGACGATGATGGCGCCGTCCATCTTGGACAGTTCGCGCAGGCCGGTGGCCGTGAAGTCGACGTCGAGGGCAAAGCCGCCGCCTGACATCGCATCAATGACGCGGTCGTGGCCGAGCACAATGAGAGCCCCGGTACGGCCACGCAGGATCCGCTCGAGCCCGTCGCGTAGTGCTGTGCCTGGCGCCACCATGGCCAGCACCTGACGTAGGGCGATGTCGGGATCGGTCACCTCTCGATCAAGCACTCGTGTCCCCAGTCTTCAGCACCGTTGCTATCGCCAGCGGTGGTGCGGCAGTCTGATCGTACCCTCTTCACCTGAACTCCCTCAGCGGTCGTCCCGACCTGCGGGTGCCGAGCGCTCGCGGGCGAGCACGTCGATGACCCGGCGCACGTCGTCGACCTCGAGCACTTTGAGGCCGTCGGGGACGGGGCCGGGATCGCGGGGCACCACGGCGTGCGTAAACCCCAGCCGTGCCGCCTCGCTGAGCCGGCGCGAGATTCCGGTGACGCGGCGCACCTCACCGGCGAGGCCCACCTCACCCACGGCGATGGTGCGGGTGGCGAGAGGGCGATCGAGAAGCCCGCCAGCGAGGGCAATGGCGACGGCAAGATCGGCTGCGGGCTCGCTGATGCGGACCCCGCCGATGGTGGCCACGAAGGTCTCGGCACGATCGAGCTCAGTGAGGCCCACGCGACGCTGCAGCACCGCGTGCACCATCGCGACACGAGCGCTGTCGAGTCCGGAGGTTGACCGGCGGGGGGTGCCCGCGCTGCTGGGCACCACCAGGGCCTGCACCTCGGCGAGCAGTGGCCGGGAACCCTCGAGAGTGACCGTGACACATGTTCCGGGCACGGGGTCGGTGCGTGCGCTGACAAAGAGGGCGCTGGGATCGCTCACCTCGACGATGCCCGAGTCGGCCAGTTCGAAGCAGCCGACCTCGTCGGCCGCGCCGTAGCGGTTTTTGAGCGCGCGCAGCAGGCGCAGTCGGGCATGGCGCTCGCCCTCGACACTGAGCACAACGTCGACCAGGTGCTCGAGCAGGCGCGGCCCGGCAATGGTGCCGTCTTTGGTGACGTGCCCGATGAGCAGCATGGGGATGCCACGCTGCTTAGCGGTGCGAATGAGGGCCGCCGCGACCTCGCGCACCTGGGCGACCCCACCGGGCTGGCCGTCGACCTCGGGGTGTCCGATGGTTTGAATGGAGTCGATGATCACGAGCCCGGGGTTGACGGCCTCGATCTGGCCGAGCACGGCCGCGAGGTCGGTCTCGGCCGCGACGTAGAGGTGGGGAGAGATAGCTCCGACCCGCTCGGCGCGCATCCGGATCTGGGCCACGGACTCTTCGCCCGACACGTAGAGGGCCGTGCCCATGGCCGAACTAGCTCGGGCCGCCATCTGCAGCAGCAGGGTGGACTTGCCGATGCCGGGCTCGCCGGCGAGCAGGATGACGGCGCCGGGGACGAGGCCGCCGCCGAGCACGCGGTCGAGCTCTCCGATGCCGGTGGGGGTTGCCTTGGCCACCTCGATGCTGACATCGCCAATGAGCTTGGCCTCGGCGCTCACCGCCCCGGGTGCTACCGCGCGCAGGGCTGCTGCGCCCACCTCACTCACTGTGCCCCACGCCTGACACTCGCCGCAGCGCCCGGCCCACTTCACGGTGGTCCAGCCGCACTCGCCACAGCGGTAGGGGGGCGGTTTGGGAGCACTCACGCG
>WLOZ01000258.1 GCA_009699025.1 Actinomycetota bacterium | reverse complement strand
GAGGAGTCATACCAGCGCGCCCGCGACATCATCACACGAGGCGGCTAGGCCGGGCTCGAGCAACTCGACAGGCGTCGTGCACACCCACATCTACGTTCTGGCTGCACGAACGAATTCCACCTTTCTTGGCCCGTGTTCCCATGGCGAGAACACAGCTCTTGGGCTTGAGGTGGCGACTTCCTAGCGTCGAGTCAGGACGCACGGTCCCGACCGGAGGAGGCGGCATGCTCAAGCCCGAACTCAATCGACGGCTCACCCAGGTGGGTCCCGGGACACCCGGCGGGGACCTGCTCCGCCGCTACTGGTGGCCGATCGCCCCGTCGGTCGACGTCGGCCCCGAGCCCCTTGAGCGCCGCCTTCTCGGAGAGGACCTGGTGCTCTTCCGCACCCGCGAGGGTGACGTGGGCCTGCTCGAGCGGCAGTGTCCGCACCGATCGACCTCACTGGGCCTGGGCTATGTCGACCAACCCCGCACGCCCGAGGCGGCTGGCTCGCCCAGCGGCTTGCGCTGCGGCTACCACGGCTGGTTGTTCGGCACCGACGGACGGTGCCTGGAGCAGCCGGGCGAGCCGGCGGACAGCACGTTCAAGGACCGAATACGCGCGCAGTCGTACCGCGTGCAGGAACTCGGCGGGCTCGTGTTCGCCTACCTCGGGCCCGAGCCCGCACCGCTTCTCCCCCGCTACGACCTCTTCGTGTGGGACGACGTGTGGCGCGATATCGGCCACGCCGAGCTGCCCTGCAACTTCCTGCAGATCATGGAGAACTCGGTCGATCCACACCACGTCGAGTGGCTCCACGGCCGATACGACGCCTTCCTGCGCGAGCTCAGTGGTGCCCCCGCGAGCGAGGTCCTCACCAAGAAGCACCTCAAGGTTGCCTTTGACGTGTTCGAGCACGGCATCCTCAAGCGCCGGGTCCTCGAGGGCCAGACGGAAGACGACGAGGACTGGAAGGTCGGCCACCCGCTGGTCTTCCCCAGCATGCTGCGGATCGGCGGCGGAGGCCTGAACTTCTTCCAGATCCGCGTGCCCATCGACGACGAGAACACGTGGCACGTCTGGTACCAGACCTATCAGCCAGGGGGTTCGGTGCCGCCGCAGGAGACCGTGCCCGCCTACGAGGTCCCCCTCTACGACTCGCGGGGCAAACTGCTGCGCGACTACGTCGATGGGCAGGACATCACCGCGTGGGTGACGCAGGGCCGCATCACCCCGCGCGAGCGCGAGCACCTCGGCTCGTCCGACGTGGGCGTCATGGCGCTGCGCCGACTCTTCGCCGAACAGATTGATCGAGTGGCCGCGGGCGAGGACCCCCTCTGCACCTACCGCGATGAGACCACCAACCAGGTGATCACGCTGCCGCAGGAGAAGGAGAAGTTCGGGGGCGGCGACGCCTTCAGGCGCGAGTTCCTCCTGCACGGCCAGACTCGGTACAGCCCGATCCTGCATGACGTGCTCGCGCTGTTCGGCGACCACGATCTCGTGGGGCGGCGTGCCGTCGAGCCGGTCTGAGGACGGCTCGACATGGGCGTGAGGTCCGGCGGCAACACGGACGTTCGGTGGTGCCCGACCTGTGGCAGCGACCTCTCGGGCCCGGCCGGATTCGTCACCGAGTACTGGAAGGCCAAGGACCGCTGGTTCCTCACGTGGTGCTCCAGATGCCGTACGACCACCCAAGTCTGCCTGCCCCACCGAATCACGGCCACGGAGCCCGAGCACTGAAGACTCGCCTGACGTCTACTCCTCAGCTGACTCCCCCAGCCGACACCCAACCGTTGAGCCGCAGGGCTTCTCGCCACTACTCGACACCGCCCTCGAAGGCAGCCGCCACGGAGGCCAAGCAGGAGTAAGGCTGGGCATTTCGATGTGGCAGTAGAGGGCGCCCGGTGTGTCGGGGGCCGCTCGATGTCGTGAGCGCGTCGGTTGTTTCACTCCGTGGGGTGAATGTCGTGCGCGAATGGTTGTTTGCGCAGTAATAGCCGGTGGTTGTGGCGGTGGCTCGTTGCGGGGGCGGAACCGGTCCGGTCACGATCAGATCCAAGCCTCGTTTGGTCTTCCCTTCCCCTAGCTGGAGTTCCTGGTGTCGATGTCGATGCGTTCGACGTTTGTGTCGTTCGGCGCGGTGCCGGTGACGGCGTTAGCGGTTGCGGGTGCGGCAGCGTTCACGTTCGGCCAAGACATTTCCCAGATCAATGGGACCCAGGAACAGTCTGACTACTTGGTGGTTGCCACGAATGCGACCTCTGATAGCAACAACTGGCATCAGAAGGCCTACATCGGTGGAGCACCGGGACTCACTGGTTCGTTGCAGGACGTCACGGTAGCCACGAAGTACGGCGAGTTGCCGCAATGGTTCCAAGTTGATTCCGGTGCCAGTGGCGTGCCGTCAGCGGTGCAAGAACCCGGCGACCTGGCCTTCATCAACGGTGCCTCATCAACCACGACCCCTGACGACACGAACAACGGCAACGGCACGGGTGGCACCAGCAACCTGAACGTGGTGCAAGCCATTCACGTGAAGGGCAACATCACCAACATCGCCGCGCTACGTCAGACCTACGGCACCTGTCTGATCCCGATTCGACTCTGGAAGACCACCAACGACGGCGGCACGTTCACCGACGTGACTCAGACCTACCTCGACACCCAGAACCGACTTAGCGATGGCACCAACGGCCAGAGCGCCTCAACCGCGAACCCGAACGGTTCAGACACCGACCCGTTCTACGTTGATTGCACCACTGGCGAATTCGAATTCACCGTGCCCACCGATGTGGCAGCCGACCACAAGACCAATGAGACTCTCGCTTACGAGCTCAGCGTCGAGCGTGGCGGAGTGTTCGCCACCTTCAACAACAACACCGGCGCCCAGCCCGAATTCGTTTTCCAGGCCACCCCCATCGCCTACGACCCGACCAACCAGTTCAACGTTCCAGGCGTCAACGGCAACAGTCAGTACACGCCGAACGTGAAGAGTAACCTGCGCATGGCCACGGTCACCGTGACAGCATCAAGCCCCGCCGCGATCACCGCTGGCAACAACTTCCCCAGCATCAGTTTCACCACCAACCCCAGCCCAATCACGTGGATCACCGAGCCGACCTGCGCGGTGTACGCCAGCAGCGACACGAGCTACAGCTCAGCTTTGACTGGTGTGTCTACCGCTGGCACCTATGTCACTCACTGCACCGGAGGAACATCCGCCCGGTATGTCCCAACTCAAGCCAACGGCTCATTTACTGTGCTCGCCGCGGGCGCAACACTGACCAGTCTGCCGAACCTAAGCAGCCTTACCTGGTCGGGCGCCGCGGGCAGTCGATCAACCTACTCTCCAGCCTTTCCGTACCTATTTGTCACCGGTAACATTTACCAATGGTGGGCAAGCTCGAGCGTCTCCTTCTACGTGATACTGGGCGAAACAATGCCTGATGGTCGCGTGGTGCTAGGTACTACGACCCTCTACTTCTCGCCCGACGGCGCGCAATACACGGCCTTCCCGCCGGGGTGATTTGCACTCATTGCCGAAAGTGGTTGCTGATGCGGTGGTGAGTTCTTCGAAATTCACCACCGCATCACGATGTTCGCCTAGTCCGTCACAATGCCGTCACTCAGTCTGAACCGCACTTCTCAGCACGACATCGCACCGTTGTGTTGTCAGGCTTCTCACCACTAGTCGACACCACGGTGCAAGGCAGCCACCCGGGAGACCAAGAAGGCGTAGCTCACGCAATCCATCGAGGGGTCCGTCGCTGAGGCGATCGGGCCCCTCGACGTGTCCGGTCGCGGTCAGTGCACCTTGCCCAGGGAAGAGCCTGCAGACTAGTATTCTGGTCTATGACCACCCTGCCGCTGTCTGAGGTCAAGGCACGACTCTCCGAGATCGCCGACGAGGTCGACCGCACGCATGATCGCGTGCACGTGACGCGCAATGGCCGCGAGTACGTGGTGCTCATGTCAGCAGAGGATCTCGAGTCGCTCGAGGCAACCCTCGAGTTGCTCAGCGACGAGGTTGCCCTGACCCGACTGCGCGAGGCTGAGGCAGCAGAGGATCTCACGAGCGTCGACGAGATGGCGGAACTGATGAACAAGCGGCGCCAGGCCGCAGGTGGCTGACGCCGAATCGGCGTACGCCATCGTCATCAAGCCACCCGCACGGCGGGCGCTCACCGACGAGCTTCCCGAATCAGTTGCCTTCGCCGCCTGGGAGTT
>WLOZ01000257.1 GCA_009699025.1 Actinomycetota bacterium | reverse complement strand
GCCGGAAATGATGCCGAGCCTCTCGATCACGTATTGAGGCGACAGCGTGCCATCGTCGGGGTGGTCGTAGCCCACCGGGTAGGTCGACTTCATCTGCATCATCAGCGCCACCCACGCTTCGAAGTCGCCTTCACGGCCGGCGTCGCGCTCGGACTCAAGCACGGCCACGAGATCGGCGATCACCTCGCGCGCGTCGCCCACGATGGGCACGTCGGCGAACCGGTTCTTGGAGATCTCGGCCGGGTCGATGTCGGCGTGAATGATCTTGGCGTCGGGGGCGAAGGTCGAGAGCTTGCCGGTGACCCGGTCGTCGAAACGGGTGCCGAGCGCGATGAGTAGGTCGCTCTTCTGGAGCGCCCCCACGGCCGAGACGCTTCCGTGCATTCCGGGCATGCCCAGGTGCTGCACGTGGCTGTCGGGGAAAGCGCCGCGCGCCATCAGCGTGGTGACGACCGGAATGCCGGTCAGCTCAGCGAGGCGACGAAGTTCTGCGGAGGCACCTGCCTTGATGACCCCGCCACCCACGTATAGCACCGGGCGCTTCGACTCGATGATCAGGCGGGCCGCCTCGCGCACCTGCTTGGCGTGCGGCTTGGTCACCGGTCGGTAGCCCGGAAGGTCGATGCTGTCGGGCCACGTGAAGGTGGTCATCGCCTGCAGGGCGTCCTTCGACACGTCGACGAGCACCGGGCCTGGGCGTCCGGTGGAGGCTAGGTAGAAGGCTTCCGCCACGGCACGGGGGATGTCGTCGGGGTTGGTGACGAGGTAGTTGTGCTTGGTGATGGGCATGGTGATGCCCCGGATGTCGGCCTCCTGGAAGGCGTCGGTGCCGATGGCCGCGCTGGGCACCTGTCCGGTGATGGCCACCATGGGCACCGAGTCCATGTGGGCGTCGGCGATGGGCGTGACGAGGTTCGTGGCGCCGGGACCCGAGGTCGCCATGCAGACGCCCACACGGCCAGTGGCCAGCGCATACCCCTCGGCCGCGTGGCCGCCCGCCTGCTCGTGCCGGACGAGAATGTGGCGAATCTGGGTGGAGTCCATCAGCGGGTCGTAGGCGGGCAGGATCGCTCCGCCGGGGATGCCGAAAATCGTGTCGACGCCGGCCGCTTCCAACGATCGGATCAGGCTCTCGGCTCCGGTGATCTGGTCACTCATGATGGGTCCTCGCGGTTCTCGTGCGGTGGTGGTGCTCGGTCAGAAACTCGAAGCTGGTCTTCGTATCTGGTGCTGAAATCAGGTGCTGGCAGACAAAAGCCCCCCGGTCCACAAAGGACGACGAGGGGCGCGCGCTTGACGGTCGGTCAGGCGCGCATCTCGATTACGATTCGGCGCTCAGCGGATCGGCTGTGGCTCATCACCCGACCCTACCGCAGGTTGGCCCGCACGTCACCCCGTAACCGGGAGGCGGACCTGGCCGACCGCCACCACGGCACGCACGTCTTCGGGCCGCATTGGGGCGGCGAGCAGGAAGCCCTGGCCGCGGCGAACCCCCGCCGCACGCTGCTCGGCTAGGTGGGCCGGGGTCTCGATGCCTTCAGCAATGACTACATGCCCGAGGTCGCGGCCCAGTCGGGCCAGCGGGCCGGCAAGGCCCGACTCCACCGACACCAGCGAGCGGTCGACCTTGAGGAAGTCCCAGTCGAAGCTCTGCAGCAGTGCCAGTGACGATGTGCCGGTGCCAAAGTCGTCGAGGGTCACGGTGACCCCAATATCGTGCAGGAGTTCGAGCGCCAGTCCCGAGCCCGCCTGAAGGCCGCCCTCAGCGAACTCCAGGGTGAGGCACTCCCCAGCGAGACCGTGCAGGGCGAGTTGACGCATCACCTGCTCGGCGAGGTGTCCCTCTCCGAGTACGCGCCCCGAGACGTTCACGCACACGCGCCCATTCCAGCCGAGACTTCGCCACTCGACCGCGTCAGACAACGATCGGTTGAGCACCCACTCGGTGAGCTCACTCCCGAGGCCATGGTCCTCCGCGGCAGCAATCAGCCGGCCCAGCGGGAGGCAGCGGCTGCCGAGCCTGTCGACGCGCAGCAGGGCCTCAACCGAGGTGACCTCACCTGTCTCGAGGTCAATCTCGGGCTGGTAGACCAATCGGAGATCACCCATACTGAGGGCGAGGGCCATCTGCTCAGCCGCACCGGTCCAGTCGCTGGCGTGCCGCGCTAGCCCATCGTCGAACTCGCGCACCTGGTCGCGTCCGGAGTCCTTGGCGCTGTAGAGGGCGATGTCAGCGTGGCGCATTGCCTGGTCGGGAGCGTCGACCGATCCGGGCGGGCAGACTCCGATGGAGGCCGAGACTCGCACCTCACGCCCACCGAGCCGGTACGGAGAGGAGAGTAGGTCGCGAAGGCGCTCGGCGATGTCGAGCGCGTCGCCGCGCGAGCAGTCGCTAAGGAAGGCCACAAACTCGTCGCCGCCAAACCGGGCCACCACGTCGCGCTCGCGAAGGCCCGTCGACAGCCGTCGCGCAGCCTCGACCAAGATCTCGTCGCCCACCCCGTGTCCGAGGGTGTCGTTGATCGCCTTGAATCCGTCGAGGTCGATGAACAGCACCGCCACCTCACCCGAGCGTCCCCACGATCGTTCGAGCTCGTCGATGAAGGTAAGCCGGTTGGGCAGGCCGGTGAGCGAGTCATGCGAGGCGAGGTGCCGCCACTGGTAAATCTGCGCCCGCTCTCCGTGGCCCGAGCCGCGAAGCCTCAGCGCGAGCACGGGCAACAGCAGCAGACCGAGGGCGATGACGACCGGGCGGGTGGACGCCGAGAATGTCAGGCCCACCACCACCAGGACCATCGCGAGGGCCACGAGGGCGAGTTCGACGAGTGACCAGACGCGGCGCGAGAATGCGGGAAGTGGGCTCACCCCCTAGTTGTCGGCGCTCGCGACCCACCCTTGAGCCAACCGCCCCGACCAATGTTGCGCGGGCCACCGCTAGTCGCAGACGGCACCCTTCGACGCAGACCCCACCAGGCGGGCGTACTTGGCCAGCACTCCGCGTGTGAACATCGGGGGAAGCGGCTCCCACTCGGCGCGACGCCGCTCGAGCTCAGCGTCGTCGACGAGCAGGTCGAGGGTGCGGTCAGTGAGGTCGATGCGAATACGATCGCCTTCGCGAATCAGCCCGATCGGCCCGCCATCGGAGGCCTCGGGCGATACGTGGCCCACGCACAGGCCCGTGGTTCCACCCGAGAATCGGCCATCGGTGATGAGGAGAACATCCTTGCCGAGACCGGCGCCCTTGATGGCTCCCGTGATCATCAGCATCTCGCGCATTCCGGGACCGCCCTTGGGTCCTTCATAGCGGATGATCACGACGTCGCCGCCGTTGATGGTTCCCTCGCTGAGCGCGTCCATCGCCTGCTGCTCGCGTTCAAAGACTCGAGCAGAGCCCTCGAACATCTCAACCGGCACGCCCGCGTTCTTCACAACCGCACCCTCGGGCGCGAGCGAGCCGCGCAGGATGGTGATGCCGCCCGACACGTCGAGGGGCGTCTTCGAGGCGCGCAGGATGTCGCCGTCGGGGTCGGGCGGGTTGATGTCGGCCAGGTTCTCGGCAATGGTTCGCCCGGTCACCGTGAGGCAGTCGCCATGCATGAGGCCGGCGTCGAGCAGCGCGCGCATGATCACCGGTACGCCGCCCACGCGGTCGACGTCGCTCATGACGTAGCGGCCGAATGGCTTGACGTCGGCGAGGAGAGGGACCTTGGAACCGATGCGGTGGAAGTCGTCCATCTCGAGCTCGACATCGGCCTCGTGCGCGAGGGCAAGCAGGTGCAGCACGGCATTGGTGGAGCCGCCGAAGGCCATCACCACAGCGATCGCGTTCTCAAGAGACTGGCGCGTGATGATGTCGCGCGTGGTGATTCCCGCGCGGATGAGGTTAACCACGGCCTCGCCGCTGCGGCGCGCGAAGCCGTCGCGTCGGCGGTCAACCGCAGGCGGCGCAGCCGAGCCCGGGAGTGACATGCCCATGGCCTCAGCGGCACTGGCCATCGTGTTGGCCGTGTACATGCCGCCACACGCACCCTCGCCCGGGCAGATGGCCCGCTCGATGAGGTCCACGTCGGCGCGTGACATCAGGCCGCGCGAGCACGCGCCCACCGCCTCGAACGCATCAATAATGGTGACGTCTTTCTCGGTACCGTCGGACAGCTTCACGTGGCCGGGAAGGATCGAACCCGCATAGAGGAACACGCTGGCCACGTCGAGGCGGGC
>WLOZ01000256.1 GCA_009699025.1 Actinomycetota bacterium | reverse complement strand
TCGGCGACCGGTCCCACCGTGTCCACCGGCAGCCTGCCGGTCGGTACCACGGGGGTTGCGTACAGCCAGACGCTCACTGCCAGCGGCGGCACCGCGCCCTACACGTGGTCGGTGGCAACCGGAACACTTGCCGCGGGGCTAAGCCTCGAGCCCTCGACCGGAGTTATCTCGGGCTCGCCCACCACCGCGGGCCAGTCTGACTTCACCGTGAAGGTGATCGATTCAGGTAGTCGCTCGGCCACGCGCGCGCTGTCGATCACGGTCGGCACCCCTGTGAGCGTGGGAACCAGTTCGCTGCCCGACGGCAGCACGGGGTCGGCCTATAGTCAGACGCTCAGTGCCTCCGGCGGCACGGGTGCCTACACGTGGGCCGTTACTGCGGGTGCGCTGCCGACCGGTCTGTCGCTGGCGGCCGGCACGGGTGTCATCAGCGGTACGCCCTCAGCTTCCGGCACGTTCAACTTCACGGTGCGCGCTACCGATGGCGCGAGCCGCACCGATAGTCGCGGGCTGTCGATGGTGGTCGACACACCGGTTTCGGTCAGCACCGCGTCGCTGCCGGCGGGCACCACCGGCCAGAGCTACAGCCAGACGCTGACCGCCACTGGCGGCACGGGCCCCTATACGTGGACCATCAGCGCGGGTGCGCTGCCGGCCGGGGTCAGCCTCGGTAGTGACGGCAGCATCACCGGAACGCCGTCTGCCACTGGCACGGCTTCGTTTACGGTGCGTGCTCAGGACAGCGCGAGTGCTGCCGCGACCCGCGCACTATCGATTGTGGTCACCGCGCCCGTGAGCGTTACCACCACGACACTGGCGTCCGGCACGTTGGGCACCGCCTACAGCCGCACGGTTGCGGCCACTGGCGGCACCGGAAGCTACACCTGGGCGGTCACGGCCGGCTCGCTTCCCACCGGACTCTCCCTCGGCTCCGGCAACGGCACCATCTCCGGCACGCCCACGGCCGCCGGCACCTTCACCTTCACGGTGCGGGCCACCGACGGCGCTAGTCGCACCGGGTCGGCGAGCCTGTCGATTACTGTGGCGGCCGCCCTGCCAGGCACGTTCAACAAGACCTCGCCGACATCCGGCACATCTAGGGTTTCGCGGACCTTGGCCACCCTCACTTGGGCGGCATCATCGGGGGCCACGTCGTACGAGTACTGCTACGACAGTTCCCGCAACTCCGTGTGTAATGGCACGTGGGTGTCGGTCGGCGCCAACCGCACGGCGACGATCAGCGGACTAGGTAGCAGGCTGAACTACGAGTGGCAGGTGCGCGCGGTGAACACGGGCGGCACTCGATTGGCCAACAACGGGACGTGGTGGAGGTTCACCTCCGCCACGTAGACCAACACGTGGCAGAGTGCTTGCATGGGACTTCAGGACGCTCTTGGCTTCACCTTCCAGCCACCCAACATCGCTCAGCGCGGCATGCAGCGCGTGGGGTCTAGCACGGCGGGCGCCTGGGTCTTCCAGCGCACCCTGTACCGCATCGACCGACCACTCCACCGCTGGTCGGATGGTCGGCTCACGGTGCCCGGCGTTCTCACCGGCCTGCCGGTGATCATGCTCACCACCACCGGGGCAAAGTCGGGCCTTGAGCGCACGATGCCGGTTGCTGGCATCCCTTACGCGAGCGACCTCGTGGTGCTCGGCACCAACTATGCGCAGGTACCGACTCCGGGCTGGGTGTTCAACCTGCTGGCACATCCCCAGGCCACCGTGGCGTGGAAGTCGAGCACCTGCCGGGTAGTCGCGCGACGGGTGCCGCCCGAGGAGATGGAGGCCGTCTGGCTCGCGAGCGAGGCGGTGTACTCGGGCTTCCCGAAGTACCGCGATCGCCTCGCTGAGTCGCGCAGTGTCACGGCGTTCGTGCTTGAACCGGCGGAGTGAGACCGACTCGCGCGCGTCAGTCGGTGGTCCCGGTGGGGTCAGGTGATGCGCACGCGTGCTGCGGCGTCACGCATCTGGTGCTCGAAGAAGGCGGTGCGTGCGCGCTTTGAGCCCGCGATGACGTTGGTGAACTGGCCAAAGACCTCAAACGACACGACACCGAAGAGTTCGGTCCAGGCCGAGAGCCCCCGCAAGAGCAGGTCATCGGAGACGTCGTGGGTGCTCAGCGCGTCGCCGCCTCTCAGGGGGGCCAGGGCGGCGCGCACCGCGGAATCGTCGGACTCGCTGAGGGTGCCGCTCTCGGCGAGCTGCGCGTCGCGGAGCACGGCCAGCAGCAGGGCCGGCACCCGGGAAGCAGGGCCGATGGTGTCGTCGGGCGCCGCGTAGCCAGGCACCGGGCTTCCGTAGACGAGCGCGTACTGGTTGGGGTGGGCGAGTGCCCACGACCGCACAGCGCGGCAGATGGTGGCGAAACGGCCGGGCAGGTCGTTGCGCTCGATCGAGCCCTCGGCGCGCTCGACGGCGTCGCCGAGGCTCTCGTAGGCCTCGACGATGAGCAGGGTTAACAGTGCGTCGCGGCTGGGCACGTAGCGGTACATGGCCGACGACACCATGCCGAGGTCTCGAGCCACGGCCCGCAGTGAGAGTGCCGCGGCCCCGTCGTCGGCGAGGCGACGATGCGCGGCGCGCAGGATCGCGCTCATGGTGGCGTCGCGCGTCTGCTCGCGCCGTGTGGGGGTCACGTGCGTAGTGTGCCACACCCGCGGGGCCGACAGTTGACGAATTAGAGCAGTGCTCTCTAATGTGAGAGCACTGCTCTCTCAACTTTGGAGGAACCATGTCATCCACCCATCTGGTCGTCGGGGGCGGAGGTCACCGTGGTGACCCGCTCCGGTGGCGGCCCGAAAGCTGATGGCATCCGTTGTGTCGCGGCCGAAGCGTCGTCGGTTGAGGCGCTGCTGGCGGCGCTTCCTGCCGCCGACGCGATTCACAACTGCGCCAACCCGCCCTACCACCGCTGGCCCCAGCAGTGGCCCCCACTGGCGGCTGCCGTCCTCGGATATGCCGAGCGCACGGGCGCGGTGCTGGTCACCTGTTCGAACCTCTACGGCTACGGCCCGGTTGACGGCCCGCTCACCGACGACCTGCCTCTAGCGGCGGCCGGCACGAAGGGGCGGGTGCGGGCCCGCATGTGGCAGGACGCGAAGGCGGCCCACGACGCTGGCCTTGTTCGTGCCGTCGAGGTAAGGGGCTCGGACTACCTGTGCGCTGGTGCCCAGAGCCGGATGGGCGACCGGGTGATGCCTAGAGTGCTCGCCGGTAAGGCGGTGCAGGTGGTGGGGCGCACCGACACGGCACACACCTGGACCGCACCTGCCGATGTTGCCCGGCTGATGGCGGTGGCTGCGGCCGACCCCCGCGCATGGGGCAACGCGTGGCACGTGATGAGCAACCCCGCGCGCACCCAGCGCGAGTTGGTCGACGAGCTCGCCGACGCGGCCGGCGTGGGTCGCGTGAAGGTGTCGTCGGTGCCAACCGCCCTGCTACGCGGGCTCGGTCTGGTCAACCCGGCCATCCGTGAGCTGAGGGAGACCGACTATCAGTTCGCCCGCCCCTACCTACTCGACGACTCACGCACGCGATCTGTGCTCGGGCTTGGGCCCACCCCGTGGGCCACCCTGCTGGCCGACCAGGTGGCTGCCTACCGCTGAGACCCAGTGGTCGTTGTACGGCTGGTCCGCGCGCGGAAAGTCAGCTGCACGCGGTGCCGTGCGCCGTCTCGTAGGCTACGCCGCTCACGGTCCAGCTCACCCAATAGTCAAAGTTCTCCCTGAGGTTCGAGCCCTTGGTAATCGCGACGGAGTTCGCGGCGCCCAGGTTGATTGAGGTGGTCGAGACATAGTCGGGGTCGTACTCGCCAGCAGCGGGATCTCCGCCCTTGATGTTGAGCGTGAGCACGACATCGTTGAGGGCTGAATTCGGAGTGACCGTCATGTTCACAGCATCGCCCGGGAAGTACATCGGAGTTGGCTCTCCCACGACCGGCCTCTCGACGAAGGCGCAGGTGACCGTTACGTTGGTCGACGTTGTCGCACCCGATCGTGCGCCAGTGGACTTGACGCCGACCAGCACGGCACCGGCCACGAGCACGAGGGCCAGCGCACCCACGATGGCTAGGCGTCGGGTGTGGCGGCCTGAGTGGGTGGTGCTCGTCGGTGCCCATGCCGTGGTCGTGGGAGGTGTCAGTCATGGGGCACTCCTCGTTGGGTCAGCGTTCGATGGTGTCACTGGAATGTAGCGGGCGCTGCCGGGCGTAGTGGTCCGGATGTTCCGCGGGCGGAACGTC
>WLOZ01000255.1 GCA_009699025.1 Actinomycetota bacterium | reverse complement strand
GTGGCGGCGTCGAAGGGGCTCGCCACCTCCACTCCCGACGCTGCAGGTCCCGCGCTATCCGGGGGAGGTGTTCGTGGGCTCCTTGAGGCGGCGGCTGTGCTCTTCGTTGCGTTCGCCGGCTACGCGCGCGTGACCGTGCTGGGTGAGGAAGTTCGGAACCCGCGCCGTACGATTCCGCGCGCGGTGATGGTGTCACTGCTGGTTGCGCTGGTCCTCTACTTCCTGGTGGGGGCCGTGGTCCTTCTGGCCGCCCGCGAAGGAGTGACCCTCGGCAGTGCACCGCTATCGGACGTGGCCCGGGCCACTGGGCCCGAGTGGCTCAGATCGCTCATTCCCGTCGCGGCCGTGATCGCTGCCGGCACGGCACTCATGTCGCTGATGGCCGGAATGGGGCGCACTCTCTTCGCGATGGCTCACGGCGGTGACGCGCCCCTAGTCTTCTCCCGGGTGAGTGGCCGCAGGGTGCCACTGGTGGGTGAGTTGGCAGCAGCGGCGCTGGTGCTACTGGTGGTCATGCTCGGCGGTATCGCGGGTGCGCTAGCGCTGTCGGCCGGAAGCATCGGTCTGTACTACGCCGTGGCGCACCTGTCGGCGCTGCGAATGACGTTCGACGAGCAGCCCCCGCCGCGCTGGGTTCCGTGGGCGGGGCTGGTGGGGTGCACCGCGCTGATGGCCGGCGCGGTGCTGGTGCTCGTGGCGTGAGGGCGTGGGCCGTGATTCAGACGCGCACAACAAAGGTCGAGGCCGCTCGATCCATCCACGCCTGGCGGCGCGGGTTGGACAGCATCGACAGGTAGTTCACGAAGGTCAGCACGGTCGCGAGGAAGCCGACGAGCGGAATCGCCGACGCGATGGACAGGCCGCTCACCACCGCCTGTCGCACGAACGACTGGTGCCACGAGGGGTTGGTGCCCTCCTCGTTGACGCAGCGGATTCCGACGAGAAAGCCGCCGAGGGTGCAGCCCCACAGGTGCAGGCAGACGCCGAAGTACAGCAGGGAAATCGCCGACGTGATGAGGATGAACCCCAGCAGCTCCTGTCCCGAGGGGAACGCAGCCAGCATCTCCTCGGTGCGCCGCTGTACCTCCGCCTGCGAGGCGTCGGGCGGGAGACTGGAAATGCCGTCGATCATGGCCGTGACCGCCTTGCCAAAAGCAAGGGCAAAAAGCCCCACCATCACGGGGGCCAGTGCGATGTTGTCGATGATGAGCCCCGAGAGGCGACGCCAGAATGATGCGTAGGGGCGCCCACCCGGGCCGAGGGGGAGAGCGCTGCGAGTGGACTGCAGTGGCGCAGTGTGGGCGGTCCACTGCGTGCCATCCCAGTAGCGCAGTTGCGCGGGATTCGACGGATCGGGGTACCAGCTCGCGGGCGGGCTCGGCGGCAGGGGAACGGTCACGTACCCCACGTTACCTGCGCTCCCACACAACCAAGGCGGGTGTGGTGCTCCCCGAGGAGCACCACACCCGCCTTGGGGTGGTTCAGCTAGACCCCTGCGGCTGCCGTGACCGCGCGCTTGGTGAGCACGCGGGCTAGGTGCTGACGGAACGCGGCGTCGGCGTGCAGGTCGCTGGTGGGCGAGGTGCCCTCAGCGGCTCGCTCAGCAGCTGCTGCGATCGAGTCGGCCGCGGCCGAGGCTCCGGCAAGCGCTGACTCCACCCCGGAGGCGCGCACAGGGGTTGACCCCATGTTGGTGAGAGCCACCCGAGCCTCCGCGATAGAGCCGTTCTCACGGCGAACCAGGGCTGCCACTCCGACGATCGCCCAGGCCTGCGCGGTGCGGTTGAACTTCTGGTAGTTGAAGCCCCAGTCGGAGCCCATCTTCGGAACTCGCACCGCGACGAGTACCTCGTCGACGGCGAGTGCCGTGGTGAAGTAGTCGACGAAGAAGTCCTTCGCCGCCACCGTGCGTCGGCCCCCGGGACCGGCGATGACCATCTCGCAGTCCATGGCTGCCGCCACCGTGGGCAGGTCGCCGGCGGGGTCGGCGTGTGCGACCGAACCGCCGAAGGTGCCCTTGTGTCGGATCGCCGGGTCGGCCACCGTGCCAGCCGTCGCCGCGAGGAGACCGGCGTGCTGCTTCACGAGGTCGTCGTTCATGACCTCGTAGGTGGTGACCGAGGCGCCGATGAGAAGCGAGTCACCCTCGTCGGTGATGGTGCGCATCTCGGGCACCTCGCTGACGTCGATGACGACGGTCGGCGCGTTGAGGCGCAGCCGGAGCACCGGAAGCAGCGACTGGCCGCCTCCGAGTACCTTGGCGTCTTCGCCGCCTGCTGACAGCGCGGCGACCGCCTCGTCGACGGAGCCTGCCTTCACGTAGTCGAACGCGGCGGGAATCATGCGTTGCCTCCTGACTGGGCGGCCTGAATCGTTCGCCAGACCGTCATCGGGCTTGCGGGCATCTCGATGTCGTTGACGCCGAGGTGACGCAGGGCGTCGACGATGCCATTGATGATGGCAGGCGTCGACGCAATGGCGCCGGCCTCACCGATTCCCTTGGTGCCCATCGGGTGCGTGGTGCTGGGGGTTACCGTGCGATCGGTGTCGAACGAGGGCAGATCGGCCGAGCTGGGCAGCAGGTAGTCGGCCATGGAGGCCGTCAGTAGGTTGCCGTCGCTGTCGTAGACCGCTCCCTCGAACATCGCCTGTGCGATGCCCTGAGCGAGGCCTCCGTGCACCTGACCCTCGACGATGAGCGGGTTCACCTGAATACCGCAGTCGTCAACGGCCACGTACTTGCGCAGGGTGACCTTGCCGGTCTCGGTGTCGACCTCCATGGCGGCAAGGTGCGTGCCATGGGGGTACGAGAAGTCGAGCGGGTCGACCGTGGCCTCTCCGCTGAGTGTCGGCTCGACGCCCTCGGGGAGGTTGTGGGCCGTGAACGCCGCGAAGGCAACCGCCTGAATGGTCGTTGACTTCTCGGGGTCACCCTTGACCGAGTAGGTGCCGGCGCTGAACTCGACGTCGTCGGGGCTGACCTCGAGCTGGTGTGCGGCGATGATCTTGGCCTTCTCGACCAGTCGCTCACCCGCCAGCTTGATGGCTTGGCCGCCGACGGCCAGCGAGCGCGAGCCGTAGGTGTCCATGCCGTAGGGCGCGCGGCCGGTGTCACCGTGCACCACCTCGATGTCCTCGACCGGAACGCCGATGATGTCGCTGGCGATCTGGCTCCAGGCCGTCTCGTGGCCCTGGCCGTGGGGCGAGGTTCCGGTGATCAGCTCGATCTTTCCGGTGGGCAGCGCCCGAACGGTGCAGTGCTCCCAGCCTCCCGCCACATACTTGAGGGCACCCAGGGTGCGTGACGGCGCGAGGCCGCACATCTCGGTGAAGGTCGAAATACCGATGCCAAGCTGCACGGGGTCGCCGGCCGCGCGGCGAGCTGCCTGCTCGACGCGCAGTGCGTCGTAGCCGAACATCTCCATCGCCCGCTCGGTGGCTGCCTCGTAGTTGCCGGTGTCGTAGGTGAGGCCAGCGACCTGCGTGTAGGGGAACTCCTCGTGCTTGATCCAGTTCTTCTTGCGCAGCTCCATCGGCTCCATGCCGAGTTCAGCGGCAAGCTCATCGACGATGCGCTCGACGGCGTACGTCGACTCGGGGCGCCCGGCGCCGCGGTAGGCGTCGGTGGGCGTCTTGGTGGTGTAGACGCCAGTGCAGGTGAAGTCGAGCGCCTCCATCTTGTAGATGCCCGAGTACATGAACATGCCGAGCAGGGGCGTGCCTGGCGTGATGATCTGCAGGTAGGCGCCCATGTCGGCGAGCAGGTCGACCTTCATACCGAGGATGGTGCCGTCCTTGGTGGCAGCGATCTCGATGTCCTGAATCTGGTCGCGGCCGTGGTGGGTCGACACGAAGTGCTCACTGCGCGACTCGGTCCACTTGATCGGACGGCCGAGCTTCTTGGCCAGCACGAGCGCGAGAATTTCCTCACGGTTGATCTGCAGCTTGGCGCCGAAGCCGCCACCGACGTCGGGTGCCACCACACGAATATGGTTTTCCGGAATGCCAGTGGTCAGCGAGAGCAGAATGCGCAGCACGTGTGGAATCTGCGTGGAGGACCAGATGGTGAGCTCGTCGCTCATACCCATGGGGGCTGCCACAACCGCTCGCGGCTCCATCGGGTTGGGGATCAGGCGCTGGTTGATGAAGCGCCGGGTGACCACGACGTCGGCCTTGGCCTTGGCCGCCGCGTAGTCGCCGCACGGCATCTTCGCCGTGTAACAGCGGTTCGTGCCCGCCGACTCGT
>WLOZ01000254.1 GCA_009699025.1 Actinomycetota bacterium | reverse complement strand
CTGCTCGTCCCATGCTCACAGACCACACCTGACCAACGAGCGACTTCTTCGGCGCAGCCGACTCCTGGCCGGGAACACTCGTGTCGGCGCTCATGCTGCCGCCCGCACCCGGGGGTCGACCAGCCGGTATACCGAGTCGGCGAGGAAGTTGGCCACCAGCACGGCGACTGCTGTGACCAGGAAGCAGGCCTCAAGCACCGGGTAATCACGAGAGAGCACCGAGTTGTAGGTGAGCAGGCCCATGCCCGGCCATGAGAACACCACCTCCACCTGAATCGCGCCAGCCACCAGCGCGCTGATGTACAGCACCGAGGCGGTGAGCACCGGCAGCAGGGCGTTGCGAAAAGCGTGGCGCCACACCATGCGGCGCTGCGAGAGGCCCTTGCCGCGCGCCGTCAGCATGTAGTCCTCAGACATCGCCTCGACCACAGACGTTCGCGTGATGATGATGAAGAACGCGATGTCGACGATAGCCAGGGTGACCGTGGGTAAAACGAGGTGCCGCGCGACGTCGGTCCAGTACACGGCGGAGTTGGCGTAGACCGCGTTCGGGGTGGTGATGCCCGAGGTAGGGAGCACCCGAAACCACGCGCTGAACGTGAAGACCAGCAGAATTCCCACCCAGAACGTGGGCAGGCTCCACAGCACGAGCGACCCCACCACGGTGCCCGAATCGGACTTGCGCCCCTGACGTGCACCGGCGAACACGCCGATGAGGATGCCGACCGCCACCACGATGCAGGTCGACACCGTGAGCAGCAGCACCGTGTTCCAGAGTGCTCGGCCGATGATGTCGCCCACCGGCTCCTTGAGGCTGAACGAATACCCGAGATCGCCGTGGGCAAGCTTGGTGAGGTAGCGCCAGTACTGCTCAAGCAGGCTGCCGTCGAGCCCGTACTGCACCCGTAGCGCGTCGACCTGCCCGGGTGAGAGTTTCTGCGACCGTGCGATGAGGCGAATCGGGTCGCCGGGGATTACATGGAACAGGAAGAAGTTGAACGTCACGATGGCAAACAGCATCACGAGCAGGATGACTACCCTGCGCCCTGTCGACCGCATTAACGCAGGCTAGCTGGCAGGGACGGCCTTGAGGTAGTTGTCGCGGGTGAAGTTGAAGATGATGCCGCCGTCGGCCGGCACCCACCCGGTCCAGGCGTCGGTGCGGTAGGCCTGAAGCTTCTTGAGGTAGATGGCCACGAGGTAGGCGCTGTCCTCGTAGAACTTCTGCTGCATTTGCTGAACGAGTGCCTGCCGCTTGGCCGGGTCGAGCTCCACCGACTGCTGGTCGTAGAGCGCGTCGTACTGCTTGTCGGCGTAGAACACATCGTTGTTGCCACCGATCTGGCTTGTCAGCGGCACCCCGAGCAGGTAGCTCGGGTCGTTGGTGCCGGAGTCCCAGCCCCACACGAACAGATCCCAGTCGGGGGCCTCGATGTTGTACACGGTGCTCGCCATCGTGTCGGAGTCGACGGTGGAGAACTCAAGCAGGATGCCCGCCTTCTTGGCGGTGGCCTGGAACAGTTGGGCGGTGCGCACGTCGGTGGTGGTGCTGTCGATGGCAATAATGCGGAACGACAGCGGCTTGCCATCCTTGGTCTGGCGGATTCCGTCGGAATCCTTGGTGGTGAAGCCGGCCTGATCGAGCAGTGCGTTGGCCTTGTCGAGGTTGTTGTTGATTGCCTCGGTCGCGCTGGGCTCCCAGTAGTAGTCGCCGAAGGCGGGGGGCAGAATGCTGGCGCCCGCCGAGGCGTGTCCGGCGTAGGCCAGCTGCACGATCTGCTCGCGGTCGAGCGCGTACCCAAGTGCCTGGCGAACGGCCTTGTCCTTGAGCAGCGGGTTGCCCTTCGACTTCGGGTCAGCCGACACGTTCATTCCGATGTGGTGAAACGAGAACGAGGGCAGCTCCTGCGTGGTAATCGCGCTGTCTCCCTGTAGTCCATCGAACACCGTGGGCGGAACCTGCGGAATGATGTCGATCTCGCCGTTCTTGAGCGCCTGGGCCTCGATGTCGTCGTTGGTGAACACCGTCCAGCTCACCCCGGCGGCGGCCGGCTTGGTGCCCCACCACTTCTCGTTGCGCGACACCGCCACGACCTGGCCCTGCTTGCGCTCCTTGAACGTGAACGGTCCGCTACCCACGGGGCTGTCGTTCGTGAACTCCGCCATCTCCTTGACCGTCATCGTCGACCAGATGTGCTGGGGCAGAATCGGAACGACGAGCCCGGGGTCAAATGCCTGAGGCCGCTTGAAGGTGACCTGAACCTCGGTGGGGCTCACCGCCTTGGCTGACACGTAGTCAGTGAAGTACTGGGCGTTGATGCCGAGCTCGTTTTTGCCGATGAGGTCGAACGTGTAGACGACGTCGTCGGCGGTGAGAGGCGTGCCGTCGTGCCACGTGACGCCCTCGCGCAGGGTGTACGTGATGGTGTTTCCCTCACGGGTGACGCTGGAGGCGAGCCCGGGCTGCTCCTTGAGGTCGGTGCCGTACGAGAGCAGCGTGTCGTAGATCAGTGACTGCACCTCGATTGCCTCGGTGGTCACGGTGGTCAGCGGGTTGAGTGTGTCGATGTCTGACTTCCAGCCAACACGAATCACCTTGTCGCTCGGCGCCGCGCTGGCGCTTCCGCTCGAGCTGGCCGACGGCGCGGGGGCGCTCGACGAGGTGCCCGGATCGTTGGTGGTGGGCGGCGCGCACGATGCCAGCATGGCTGCTAACGCCACGGCGGCCACGGCGGCGACGGCCCCGGGAAGCGCACGGCGACGAGCGGACAGGTCACTCTTTATACTCACCATGCCCTCATCGCATCAGACGAGTCATTGAGCGTCAAGCGGTTTGGACATGTCGTGCCGCGATCGCAACGCAATCAGCGTGCTTTCGTGCCTGGCGGCGACCTCTCCCCACCGCTCGGTGGTGGTGACGTCGGGGTGGTGCTCGACGGTGTTGTGACTCGCGGGGAGGCTGCCTTCGGGGTGCGACTCACCGCCCACTGACGAGCGGGCTAGCAGGGCGGCGCCGAGGGCCGATCGGTCGGGGTCGTCTGAACCGGCCGCGATGACCGTGCGACCGCACGCGTCGGCCAACTGCTGGCGGAACCACGGGTCGACCGAACTTCCCCCTGCGGCCACGATGGGGCCCGGCGGAAACCCGTGCTCGTCGAGTACGCGCAGGCAGCGTCGGCTCTCAAGCACAATGCCATCGATGAGCGCACGTGCGATGTCGGCGCGACCGTGCGATAGACCCAGGCCGGTGAGGGTGCCGGTGAGGTCGGGGTCCCAGAGCGCGCCCTGCTCGCCGGGCGCGACGTACGGGAGGAAAGCGGGGGTTGAGGTGGGATCGGCGGTCGACGCGAGTGCGAGCAGCGCACCCTCGTCGGGCAGGCCGAGCAGGCCGGTGAGCCAGCGGATGGCGCTGCCGGTGGCCAGCAGGTCCATCTCGAGGCCGTAGTGGCCAGGCTGGGCGAGCGGCGTGATGAGGTAGCGATGCTGGTCGTCAGGTTCGGCGGTCGCGGCGATTCCGAGAATAATCGTGCTGGTGCCGGCGACGTAGGCCACCTGTCCGGGCTCGGTGATGCCTAACCCCAAGGCGCCCAACACCGAGTCGGCCGCACCCACCACCACGGGCAATCCCTCGGGCAGCCGCAGCTCGGCAGCGACGGAGGCCAGAAGCGGCCGGTGGGCGGTCGCCTCGACCACCTCGGGCAGGTCGGGCCGCACGCCGCTGAGCGTGGCCGCGCTGGTGCGCACGGCGTCGTCCCAGGTGCCGCGGGCAAGGTCGAAACAGCCGAAGCCAGCCGCCGTGCTCGGATCGGTGAGCAACTCGCCGGTGAGCCACACGACGAGCACATCCTTGGCGCCTGCGATCGAGGTCACGCGTTGGCGCAGGCCCTCGTCGATGGCGCAGCGCCGAGCCAGCATCGGTAGCAGGTAGCGGCCGTCAACCCACTGGCCGGTCAGCCGGTACAGCGCGTGATCGCCGCACGCCTCGCGCAGTGCCTCGCCCTCGGCGTCGGCGCGCGCGTCTTCCCAGGTGATGGCCGGTCCGAGTGAAGCGCGGTCAGCATCGAGGGCTACCAGGGTTGGCAGCATGGCCGAGAGTCCGATTCCTTGCCAGCTGCTCGAATCGGTCTGGGCGGCAAGGGAGCGCAGTGCCGTGCCGGCCGCCGACACCCAGTGGGCAGGGTTCTGCTCTGACGCGCCCGGCTCGGGACGCTCAGTGGCATACGCGTGCTGAGCGCGCGCCACCACCTGCCCGTGCGGGTTGATGACCACCGCCTTG
>WLOZ01000253.1 GCA_009699025.1 Actinomycetota bacterium | reverse complement strand
TCCGGGCAGCACGACGATGAAGGTGTGCTCGCCACCCTGCTCCCAGTCGAGCTCAGAGTCGGCCAGCCAGCTGCGTACTACCTCGGTGGCCTCGGACTGAAGACTCTCGCTCATCGGCCCGCTCCGAGGTGCGAGCGTTGCACGTGGCTGGCCATGGCCTCGCCGTAAACCTCGAGCAGGCTGCCTGTTGTGGCGTCCCAGCCGAAACCCTCGGCGTGGGCACGCGCGGCAACGGACATGCGAAGTCGCTCGGCTGAGTCGTAGAGGAGCGCGGCCAACACACGCGCCCACTCGACGGGGTCGTGGCCTTGAACGAGTCGGCCGCTCACTCCGTCGCGCACCGCCGTGGCAAGCCCGCCAACGGCCGCGGCTACCACCGGAGTGCCGCACGCCTGCGACTCGATGGCCACCAGCCCGAACGACTCTGAGTAGGAGGGCACCACGGTGAGATCGGCGGCCTGCAGCCAGCGCACGAGCTGGCTGCGGGTGCTGGGAGGCTCGAACCTCACCAGGTCGGAGATGCCGAGGTCGTCGGCCAGCCGGCCGAGGTTGTCGGACCGCTCAATTCCTGATCCGGAGAGTCCGCCGCAGATCACCACGTGTAGCCGCGCCCGCAGTGAGGGGTCGGCGGCAATGATCTCGGCGGCCGCGCGCACGAGGACATCGGGAGCCTTGAGAGGTTGAATTCGTCCCACGAACAGGAGAAGGAGTGCATCGGGGGCGACCCCGAGACTGTCGCGCGCGGCAGCCTGGTCTCCGGGGCGGAAGTTCACGAGGTCGACCCCGGGGTGGACCACGCGAACGCGATCGGGATCAGCTGAGTACAGCGTGACGAGCTCGTTCGCCTCGGTGTCGGTGTTGGCGACCAGCCGTGAGGCAGCGTCGACCACCTGCTGCTCGCCGATGATGCGCTGCTGCGGCTCCGGGGTGTCGCCGGCGGCGAGCGAGAGGTTCTTGACGCGGGCCATCGTGTGCATGGTGTGAACCAGCGGAACATCCCACCGGTCGGCAGCTAGCCAGCCCACCTGGCCCGAGAGCCAGTAGTGCGAGTGAACGAGGTCGTACCACCCCTCGTCACGACTGGCTTCCACGCGCATCACCCCGGCCGTCACGGCGCATAGCTGAGCGGGTAGGTCCTCCTTCAGCATGCCTTCGAACGGCCCCGCGGTCACATTGCGAACGATGACCCCGGGGTGGAGTTCCGTTACGGGATCGAGGTCCGACGATGTCGCGCGCGTGAAGATCTCGACCTCGATGCCTGCGTCGGCCATGCGCCGCGACGTTTCGACCACGTACACGTTGAGCCCCCCAGCATCACCGGTGCCCGGTTGGTCGAGGGGAGAGGTGTGGACTGACAGCAGAGCCACCCGGCGGGGCAGGCGAATGGGCTCGGCTCGGTCGAGATTCATCAGAGTTGGTCGGTGGCGATGCTGCTGTACGGCTCGCCCGTGACGATATGCACGACTCGTCTTGAGATGGTGACGGCGTGGTCGGCAAAGCGCTCGTAGTAGCGCGACAGCAGCGTGACATCGATTGCTGCCTCAACCCCGTGGCTCCAGGTGGGGGAGAGAACCACGGTGAAAAGCTCCCGGTGCATCCGATCGATCTCATCGTCGTGTCGACGGATGTCGGCGGCGAGTGTGACGTCGCGCGTCTCGATCACGGCGCCGGTCTTGGCCACGATCTCCTGGCAGAGGCTGCCGAGCCGGGCGAAGGTGGCTCGCAGTTCTTGGGGCACCGACTGATTGGGGTAGCGGAGCCGGGCCTGCTTGGCCACGTGAGCGGCGAGATCGCCCATGCGTTCGAGGGACGCTGAGATGCGCAGCCCGCTCATGGTTGTGCGCAGGTCGGTGGCCACGGGATTCTGCAGTGCGGTGACCTCGAAGCACTTCTCCTCGAGGCTGTGGTTGAGCTCATCGACGGCCTCGTCGTCCTTAATCACCTGCTCGGCGAGTGCGAGATCGGCGTCGAGAAGGGACTGGGTGGCCAGAGCCATCGCCGAGCCAACGAGCTGGGTCATCTGCACCAGTTCGTTGGAGATTTCATCGAGCTGGCCGCGAAAGGGATCCCTCATGAGCCAAGACTACGCCCCTACCGCGTCATTCGGCCCGTGGATGAATGCCAGCCATCCGCACGGTGAACGATAGATGACGGGACCTGAATTGTGCGAAAACCCTGTGAACCTTGGCCGTGAGGGGTGGGAGCGATCATTCCACGGGCCTAGTCTGGGACTCGTGAACATGTGGCTGCTTGGCATCGTTGCCGCTCTAGCGGGCGCGCTGGGTGCCACCATGCTGAGTGAGCTGAGGGGCCAGAAGTCGGTTCCCCCGCTGAGTGCTGACGAGGGGCGCGGCGAGACCTCGCCGATTCCGGAGAGCGTTGCCCGACTCCTCAAGGTCCTGCCGCAGACCTCGGTGGTGGTCGACTCGTCGGGCGAGGTGCTGCGCTCGACCGTTGAGGCGCAGGCGCTTGGCATCGTCGCCGGCGACCGGGTGGTTAATCGAGACATTGTGGAGATGGTCGGCGAGGTCGCTCGCACAGGCGAGGTCACCGAGCGCGATGTCGACCTGGCTCACCCCTCGTTCGGGCGCGTCACGCGTGACATGCGCGTGCGAGTCGCCCCCCTGTCGCCATCAGTCACCCTCATCCTGATCGAGGACCAGTCGGAGTCGAGGCGTATCGACGCGGTTCGACGCGACTTCGTGGCGAATGTCAGCCATGAACTCAAGACACCTGTGGGCGCGCTTGCAATCCTGGCCGAGGCGGTTGAGGCAGCCAGCGACGACCCCGACCAGATCCTTCACTTCGCTCGTCGCATGCGCATCGAGTCGGCACGACTTGCCGCTCTGATCAACGACATCATCGACCTCTCGCGCCTGCAGGGCGACAATCTGCTCGAGCATGCGAACGTGGTCGACATCGATCGGGTCGTGGCAGAGTCGATCGATGCGACCCGCCTCGCGGCCGACGCCAAGAACATCGAGGTCCTCCGGGGTGGCTCTGGTGGCCTGACGGTTTTTGGTGAGGAGCACCACCTCGTGGCAGCACTGCGCAACCTCATCGGCAATGCCATCAACTACTCGCCCGAGCACACGAGAGTTGCCATCGGGACCCGGCTCGGTGACGGCGTGGTCGAGATCAGCGTGACCGACCAGGGCATCGGAATCGCTCCTGATGAGCAGTCACGCATTTTCGAGCGCTTCTACCGTGTCGATCAGGCTCGCTCGCGCGACACAGGTGGCACAGGCCTTGGTCTGGCGATTGTGAAGCACGTGTGCGCCAACCATGGCGGCGAGGTTTCGGTATGGTCGAGGCCAGGTGAGGGTTCAACCTTCACCCTGCGCATTCCAGCCCACACGCAGTTGTCCGACGAGTCGCAGGTTTCTGTGGCTGCGACGACGGAGTCCACCCGACTGGAGGCCGCATCGTGACCCGAGTGCTCGTGGTGGAGGACGAGGAATCGTTCAGCGACGCGCTGTCGTTCATGCTGCGGAAGGAGGGCTTCGAGGTGGGCGTGGTCGCCGATGGCAATCTCGCGCTCGAGGATTTCGATCGCAACGGGGCTGACATCGTGCTTCTTGACATCATGCTTCCGGGCCTGTCCGGAACCGAGGTGTGTCGCGCGCTGCGAACGAGGTCGACGGTGCCGATCATCATGGTGTCGGCCAAGGACGGCGAGATTGACAAGGTCGTCGGGCTCGAATTGGGGGCTGACGACTATGTGACCAAGCCCTTCTCCTCGCGCGAACTGGTGGCGCGCATCAGGGCGGTTCTCAGGCGCGGAGCCGAGGAGGAGGACCTGTCGACGCTCGTCGTCGAGGCTGGTCCAGTGCGTATGGACGTTGATCGGCATGTGGTCGCTGTGCGCGGGATTCAGGTCTCGATGCCCCTGAAAGAGTTCGACCTACTTGAGCTTCTGCTGCGCAATGCGGGGCGCGTGCTCACTCGGGGGCAACTCATTGACCGGGTGTGGGGCAGCGACTACGTGGGGGACACCAAGACCCTCGACGTGCACGTCAAGCGGCTGCGTTCGAAGGTTGAGGCTGATCCCGCAAACCCGGTGCACCTACTGACAGTGCGCGGGCTGGGCTACAAATTCGAAGCTTGATTCTGGCGGACAGCCTCTGGAGTCGCGGGTCGTCGCTGAGCCCGGCGCAGCATCGCTGAGGGGCTACGACGTGGCGGCTGGGGTGGGCGCGATTCCCTCGTAGTAGCCCGTGGGGGTCACCACCAGCACTGACACCGTGGTTTGTCCCGCAGACTCGAAGCGGAGGGTG
>WLOZ01000252.1 GCA_009699025.1 Actinomycetota bacterium | reverse complement strand
TAGTCGATGGCGGTCTCGAGGCAGTCGCGAGCGGCGCCCATGGCCCCGAAGATGATGCCGAAGCGCGCTTCTGACAGGCAGCCGAGCGGGCCCTTGAGGCCGCGGACGTTCGGCAGCATGGCGTCGGCTGGCAGGCGCACGCCGTCGAGCACGAGCTCGGCGGTGACCGACGCGCGCAGCGACATTTTCTTGTGGATGGCCGAGGCGCTGAACCCTGGGGTGTCGGTGGGCACGATGAAGCCGCGGATTCCGTCGTCGGTCTGCGCCCACACCACGGCCACGTCGGCCACGGTGCCGTTGGTGATCCACATCTTGGTGCCGTCGAGCACCCAGTCGTCGCCGTCGCGCTTGGCGGTGGTGCGCATGCCTGAGGGATTGGAGCCGTGGTCGGCCTCGGTGAGCCCGAAGCAGCCGAGCAGCTCACCCGTGGCCATGCCGGGCAGCCACTGCTGGCGCTGCTCCTCGGAGCCGTAGGCGTGGATGGCGAACATCGCCAGCGAGCCGGTGACGCTGACCAGTGATCGGATACCGGAGTCTCCCGCCTCGAGCTCGAGGCAGGCGAGGCCGTACGCGGTGGCGTCGGTTCCGGCGCACCCATAGCCCTCGAGGTGCATGCCCAGCAGGCCAAGGGCGCCCATCTCGCGGGCGAGCTCGCGCGCGGGGATCTCGCCGGCCTCGAACCAGTCGGCAACCTCGGGCTTGATGCGGTCGTCGACGTAGCGACGCACGGTGTCGCGGATCGCGCGGTGCTCCTCGGTGAGCAGCGAGTCGATGTCGTAGAGGTCGAAGGGGTGCAGCGGCGCGGCCATGGGGGCTCCTCGGATCGGGTTGCCCGATTGTATCCAATCCTGTGTCCGCGGGTCCAGCCGAGAGTGGGTCATCGGGGGACTTCCACGACGCGGCTACTCCAGGTTTCGCAGCGCCAGCCCGTCGAGGGACACGAAGCTCACGGCGAGCCTGCGGTCGGGGATGGCAACCCACCCGTCGGCGCTGCGTGTCCAGCAGACCAGCGAAAGCACCTGAGTGGACGTCACGGTGATGACCCGACTGAACGTGGGGTAGGCGTCGACGTCGCTGACCGCATCGCCGGTGCCGTCAGCCAACACTTCACCGGGTCTGCTGAGCTCACAGTGAATGTAGTTGGCGGTGGGAGGCGTGCCACCGAGATTGCCTCCCTCGGTGAGCATGACGTGACCCGACAGCGTCGCGAGGTACGAGCCGGTTGGGAGCTTGCCAACCGTGAAGGTGGTATCGCCGAAGTGAATTCCAGCAGGGTCGGTCGCCACCGTGGCGAACGTGCTGTGAGCAGCCGTCTTGACCTGGGTCACCGTGAGCCCGGCGAGCTTCAGGGAGTTGGCGGCCTTGTCGGCGTAGAGGTTGGGCACTCGGCCCCGGGCGTTCGTGGTGAAGGGGGCGGCGGCCGTCGTGGAGGTGACTAGCCGCAGTGCGGCGCCAGACCCGGTGTTCGAGATGGTGGTCGTGCGGTTTGCGGTGTTGCTGCGGCCGAGCAGCAGGCTCGACCCTGTGGAGGCGTAGGTGAGTGCGTCGAAACCCCCGATCAGTAGCCCGGTTGCGCCGATGACGGCAAGGGCACGTTCCACGCGTGGTCCAGCGCGCATGGCGCCTCCTTGAGTTGGTGGCGACCACTGCGGTCCCCGATAGTGGGAAGGCTACGTCGCTCGGGGGCGAAAGGGGAGTACCTGCGCCCAACTTCCGAGAAGGCGCGAGAGTGCTCGCGCGATGAGTGACCACGCGAGTCGCGGAGCGTACTTCCCAGACACCCTGCATCGGTAGCGCCGGAACTTGGCTACCCGCTCACGACTATGCGCATAATGGGCCGCCCATTCTCCTGAGAGGCTCCCATGCGACTCCAGCTTCCACTGCTGTTCACTGCCGCCTCCGTGGCCCTCGTGGTCGGCATCGGAACCACCGGTGCTGCCACCGCAGGCCCCTTGCAGCCCGCGGGCACTGTCGTCGCGCAGCGCCAACTGATTGGTTACGACACCGATCTCGTTGCCCCTGCTGGCGTCGCATTCGACGCGCAGGGTCGCATGTATGTCACCAACCTGTTCGACGACTCGGTCACCGTGTATGTGAAGAATTGGGCCAGCGGCGCCACCGCGCCGATCAGGACCCTCAAGGGTCCGGCCACAGGACTGTCAGGGCCCGTCGGCCTCACCTTCGACTCCCAAGGCCGGATGTACGTCGCCAACAGTGGGCTGACCCTCAGTCCCAACCTCACGCTGGGGACCACCTCGGTCACGGTGTACGCCAGCAACTGGGGGACGGGCAACACCGCGCCGATCAAGACGCTCAGGGGCGCAGCCACCGGCTTGACGATTGCGAGCGGTGTGGCGGTTGACGGCGCCGGCAACCTGTCGGTGGCGAACGCCGGTCGCAGTGTGTTTCTCCCCAGCGCCAACCGTGTGCGTAGTGCCGCTGCACTGACCGGCACTCCTTCGGTGACCACGTATGCGGCCGGTTGGACGTCGGGCAATACGGCACCCACCAAAACTCTGAAGGGCGCTGCTACGGGTCTCGGTCTGAACCTGGGCGGCATCGCCTTCGATTCCCACGGCCTGCTCCACGTGGTGAACATGGCGAACATGAACTTTGACCCGCAGAGTGGCAGCGTGACCGTGTACGCCACGAATTATGCGGGTGGCAACACGGCCCCGATCAAAACCCTCGCAGGCGACGACACCGGTCTGACGACGCCGATCAGCATCGCGTTCGATGCCCGTGGCCGCATGCTCATCACCGACGCGCAGTCCCGGACAGTGCAGGTTTACCGCCCCACTTGGCGAAACGGAAACAGCCCGCCGGCGCAGACGATCAACACGGCTACTTCGATCCCGCCCGCCGGCCTGCTGGCTCCCGCCGGCATTGCCATCGATGCGCGAGGAGTGCTCTACGTGTCGAACCTAACCTTGAACTCGCTCGAGTCCTCGGTCGTCGCGCTGCCGGGTCCCCCTGTTCCCCCGAACGCGCCGACCAACCTCACGGCGGTGCGCACCAACGTCGCCCGCAACATCGGCACCCTCGGAGATGTCGCCGGCCGCAACATCCGACTCAGCTGGACGGCGTCGCTGGCGCGCAACACTCGCGTCACCGGCTACCTGGCGACGTGTGCCGCGCCGGGCAGGGTCCTGCGGGCCACCCTCGCGGCCACAGCCAGGTCGGTCATTCTGAAAGGTGCGGGTGCGATCAAGTACACCTGCACCGTGCGAGCCACGAGTGCGGCCGGCCCCAGCCCGGTCGTGAGCGTGAGGAACGCCTGAGCATGTAGCCCCGCACGGCAGGTCGCTCCCGCGGGCAGAGATTCAGTCCCGCATCACGCGGAAGCCCGTTGCCCACCCTCGCTCATCCATACGAAAGCGTCACACCCGCCCTTCGCCTTGCGACGCTTTCGCATGGATTAGCGAAGGGGGTTGGGGTGGGTGGGGGGGCAACCGCCACGGGCCTACTCGCCGAGGAAGCGGGAGAACACCATGGCCCGGCGCGAGTCTCGGCCGGTGCGCGCCTCGACCACGTCGGCCGACGCCATCACCGCATTGCCGGCGCGCACGCCGATCCAGCGGGCCGGCTCGGGCTCCCACTTCGGCGACCGGTGGTTCACCCACGGAAGCCGGGTGATGTCGGTGTCGCGCCCGCAGATGAGGTCGGCAAGGGTGCGGCCGCCGAGGTTGGTGGTGGCCACGCCGTCGCCCACGTAGCCACCCGACCACGCCATTCCGGTGCGCTCGTCGAGGCCCACCGATGCGTACCAGTCGCGCGGTACGCCCAGCGGTCCTCCCCACGTGTGGGTCACCGCGAAGTCGGCCACGGCCGGGAAGAGGTCGACCAGCCGCGCCCAGATGGCGGCGTGCACCTCGGGGTCGCGGTCGAGGCTGGAATGGATGCGCGAGCCCCAGCGGTACTGCGCCCCCCGGCCGCCGAACGCGATGCGGTTGTCGGCGGTGCGCTGCCCGTAGATGATCATGTGCCGGTGGTCGCCGAAGGTCTCGCGATGTGCGAGCCCCACCTCGGCCCAGAACGCCTCGGGCAGCGGCTCGGTGGCCAGCATCAGTGAGTACACGGGCACGAGCGCGCGCTCGCTGCCGGGAATGGTTGGCGTGTAACCCTCGGTGGCGCGCACGACGTAGCGCGCCCGCACCTGGCCGTCGGCAGTGCGCACCACGCCCGGCCCCATCGACGTCACCCGGCTGCCCTCGTGAATAGTGGCGCCGCGCGTCTCGACCGCCCGAGCAAGGCCGCGCACGAGCTTGGCGGGGTTGATCGCCGCCAC
>WLOZ01000251.1 GCA_009699025.1 Actinomycetota bacterium | reverse complement strand
TTTGCCCGTCGGCGACGCTACCTTCGGCTTCTTCGGTGGCATTGAACCGGTGAGCCTGCAGCACCGCGAGAGGGTGATGCAACTCCTCGACAGCATGCCCGATCCGTTCGAGCTCGTGTCTGCGATGACCGATCGCTTCGCCCCGCCTCAGCTGGTCACCAAGGAGGGTGATGCCCTCGAGCTCTGCACCACGGTTATCGCCGTCAAGGGGCGCAAGTCCATCGCGCGAGCCTTCGACTCGCAATTCAGGCGCGAGTCTGACACCGAGTGGATCGCCGGTGCCGCCGGCGGCACGGTTGAGGAAGGTGACTCCATCGGAGGGTCACTGACTCTGGATGGCCGTCGGGTCACCATCAACACGACGAGTCGCGCCCGCACAGACCTGGTGCTCGACGTGGTCGAGAGCCTTGGCTTCGAGTTTTCGCTCGTTTCGGAGAGCGTGGTGAACGTGGGCGAGTCGGTCTTGTCAGCGGCATCCGAATCGGTGAAGCCTGCATCTGTTCCCTCGCTGGACGACCCGGAGGTGGCCGCGATGTTCGCCGAGTACATCGCGAAGTATGAGCGCGACTGGCTCGACATGGACATTCCTGCACTCGGCGGTCTCACTCCTCGCGAGGCGGCGGGCGACCCCATCGCCCGCAACGATCTGATCGCCTTGCTGAACTCGTTCCCTCGAGGTCATCCGAACACCATGGACGCCGACAGACTGCGCGCGGCGCTGGGATTGCTCGACTGACCGCAGGGATCTGGCCCCCGATCCCGCTCACCCGCCTATGTTGGGACGCGTGACTGGTCAGTCTCCCTTCCTCGACGTGCCCGCCGAGCTTTGGACTGCCGAGAACGAACTCGCCTTCGCCTTTCGAGACCGATTCCCGGTTAGTCCCGGTCACACGCTCGTTCTGCCGCGAAGGGTTGTCGCCGACTGGTGGGGGGCGACTAGTGAGGAACAGTCGGCCATGTTCGCGCTTGTCGAGGTGGTCAAGGCGCAGCTCGATGTCGAATTCGGCCCCGACGGCTACAACGTCGGATTCAACGCAGGAGCGGCGGCGGGGCAAACCGTCTTTCATCTTCACGTGCACGTGATCCCCCGCTACGAGGGCGATGTCGCAGATCCCCGCGGGGGTGTGCGACACGTGCTCCCGGGCGGCAACTACCTTGCCCAGCCGCAGCGCCAACTCTGGCATGGTCCGAGCCATCCCCTGGGCCCAGCTCTGATCGACGTCGTTGAGGTGGAGCCGATCAACCGGGCAGACGTGTTGGTCAGCTTCGTGATGCAGTCGGGCCTCGGGCTGCTCGAGCCCCTGCTCGATCGCATCCTCGACCGGGGTGGCTCGGTGCGGGTTCTCACCGGTGACTACCTCGGCATCACCGAACGTCGGGCCTTGGAACGGCTGCTTTCGCGCAGCGAGGAGTACGGCGATCGTTTCCAGCCTCGCCTCTTCCTCGCCGGCCAGACGTCATTCCATCCCAAGGCATACCTGCTGTCGGCCACGAGCCAGCGCCGCTGGGCGTATGTCGGCAGCGCCAATGCGAGTCGAACTGCGCTCCTCGATGGGGTCGAGTGGACTCTGGCTACCCAGGATCCATCAGCGATCGACGAGGCCGACGCAGAGTTCGAGCGATTGTGGGCCGATCCGCGCAGCGTGGTGCTCACTCCAAGCGTCGTGGCCGACTACCGCGAGGTAGTGAGGTCCATCTACCCCGCGGCACCCGAATCGGCCGATACCGATGAGCCTCTCGAAGCCGCCGCTGCTCCTAACTCGGTGCAGCGGGAGGCGCTGGTGGCTCTTGAGGCAAGCCGGGCCGAGGGCTACGGCGCCGGGATGGTGGTCATGGCGACCGGGCTGGGTAAGACGTGGCTCGCGGCTTTCGACAGCACTCGACCACAGTTCCGCCGGGTGTTGTTCGTGGCCCACCGCGAGGAGATCCTGCTGCAGGCCAGGGCCGTGTTCCGTCTCGTTCGACCGCAGGCCACCGCCGGACTCATGATCGGAGATCGGCAGCCAGGCGACAGTGAGATGGTCTTCGCCACGGTGCAGACTCTGGCTAGCCGCATCGACGAGATCGATCCGGAGCAGTTCGACTACGTGGTTGTCGACGAGTTCCATCACGCCTCGGCTCCCACCTACCGGCGACTTCTGGGGCGACTGCGGCCGAAGTTCCTGCTAGGCATCACCGCCACGCCCGACCGCGCCGATGGCGCGAACCTTCTGGCGCTGTGCGAGGACAACCTCGTGTACGACTGCGGACTCGCCGAGGGGATCGAGCGAAGCCTGCTGGTGCCCTTCCTGTACTTCGGAGTGCCTGATCCCGTTGACTTCCGGCCGCTGCCGTGGCGGAACGGACGGTTTGACCCGGACGCCCTCGAGCACGCGGTCATCGCGAGCGAGCGGATGGAGGCGGCCCTTCGCGAGTGGAGCCTGCGGCGTGGGCAGCGCACGATCGCGTTCTGCGTTTCGCAGACGCATGCCGACCGGATGGCGGAGTACTTCCGCGCAGCGGGCATCCGGGCCGTGGCAGTGCACACGGGTCCGCTCTCGGCGCCTCGCGCGCAGTCGCTCGAGCAGTTGAGGACGGGGGAGCTCGAGGTGCTGTTCGCCGTCGACCTATTCAACGAGGGCCTCGACGTGCCCGAGGTCGACACCGTTCTCATGCTGAGGCCGACCGCCTCGCCCGTGTTGTTTATGCAGCAGCTCGGGCGTGGGCTCCGCACCAGTGCCGGAAAGGACGTGCTTCACGTCATTGACTTCGTGGGCAACCACCGCAGCTTTCTCATTCCTCTTCGACTGCTCGCCGGGCTGGTCGACTCACCAACAGATGCTTCGCTGCGGGCCGCGCTGGGTGGTGGTGCGCTGACCCTGCCCTCGGGCTGCAGCGTCGACTACGCGCTCGAGGCTCGCGACAACCTGCTCTCGATGCTGCCAACCACGAGCAAGGTGCTTGAAGACTTCGTCATCGCGTGGACGGCCGAGCATGGGCAGCGTCCCACTGCGCTGCAGGCGCTCCGCTCCGGGTACCTCCCTCAGCTTGCCAAGCAGGGCTGGTTCGCGCTGCTGCTCGAGCTCGGCGTGCTCTCAGACGAGGAGGCCGTTGGGGCGCGCGACAGCGCCGCGCTACTGCTCGAGGTGGCCACGACCTCAATGAACAAGACCTACAAGATGGTGGCCCTGCGGGCGTGGCTGTTTGACGACCCCTCGATGCAGGGTCATACGCTTCAGCGCAATGCCACTGTGGCCCGGGCCCTGGTCTTGCGCGACCCGCGGCTCGTGGCTGACGTTGACGGTAAGGAACATGTCTCAGACAAGGCGTGGGCGGCGTGGTGGCGCACGTGGCCGCTTGAGCATCTCGCGGGCAAGGGATCGTTCGTGCTTCGGAATGACACGTTCTCGCTCGCGCAGGGTGTTTCGGCTGATCAGGTGGTGACCCTCAGCGCGCTGATTCACGAACTCGTCGACTGGCGACTCACGGCGAAGCTGGATCGCGCGACGGCCGGCTCGACGCGACTCAGAGTGAGCCACAGCAGCGGAAGACCGATCATCCGCTTCGACCGGCAGCGCAGGCCTGACCTCCCCGATGGGACCACGTCGCTTCTGGCGGGAGACAACACCTATGAGGCCGACTTTGTGAAGATCGCGCTGAACGTGGTGCGAAAGCCGGGCGGTGCGACGAACGTCTTGCCCGACCTGCTGTGGAGTTGGTTCGGCCCGGATGCCGGGCTGCCGGGAACGTCGTTCGAGGTTGAGCTCACCCGTGAGGGGCAGGCCTGGCACATGTCGCCAGTTCGTACTGCGGTGGTGGAGGAGTTCGGGTAGCGCGCCTCGTCGCCCCGCAGCTCGCCCGCCTAGCTGGCGGTGGGCTGCGCGCGTACTACTGCGCGAGTGCGAGGGTCCAGTTGAATTCGACCGGGCTGCCTACGGCGCCCGTGCGCGAGCCGGTCCACGAGGTGCTGCCGGTGGCGTTCGCGTAGTTGCCGGTGCCGCCGATCACCACGCCCACCCCTTCGAACGTGGTTGTCTCACCGGTCTTGCTCGCTGCGCCGTTCAACTCCAGCCCCAGCGCGGAGCCGTCGGGTCACCATCAACACAACGAGTCGCGCCCGTACAGACCTGGTGCTCGACGTGGTCGAGAGCCTTGGCTTCGAGTTTTCGCTCGTCTCGGAGAGCGTGGTGAACGTGGGCGAGTCGGTCTTGTCAGCGGCATCCGAGTCGGTGAAGCCTGCATCTGTTCCCTCGCTGGACGACCCGGAGGTGGCCGCGATGTTCGCCGAGTACATCGCGAAGTATGAGCGCGACTG
>WLOZ01000250.1 GCA_009699025.1 Actinomycetota bacterium | reverse complement strand
GCGCAACGGCGCCCCACCTCACGCGATCCTCGAGTTGAGCGACACCACCGGGTCGGCGAGGTCTGATCGGTGTCAGTGGTGGGCACCCCTTGGTGTCCGGTGACCCGAAGAGTCCGCAAGGCGATCCATCGGCGTGGCACTCCAGCCGTGGCACCATGTGGTCATGACGCGCGCCGAGGGTGGGGATTCGGTGCTCTCGCGGGTCGTGCGCATTCTGGAGGCCTTCACGGCCGACGACGCGGCGCTGCGGGTCACGGACGTGGCCCAGCGCACCGGCCTACACGTGGCCACCGCGTCGCGACTCATCGCCGACATGGTCGACGAGGGCCTGCTGGTTCGTCGTCCCGATCGACGCATCGGCATCGGGCTTCGGTTATGGGAGTTGGCGTCACGAGCGTCACCGGCCGTGACCTTGCGCGAGGCGGCGATGCCGTTTCTGGAGGACCTGCACGCGGTCATCGGCCATCACGTGCAACTCGGGGTGCTTGAGGGCACCGAGGTGCTGTTCATTGAGCGGCTCAGCGCCCCGAACTCCGTGATCAACTACTCGCGCGTCGCAGGACGCCTGCCTTTGCACTCCTCGTCGTCCGGATTGGTGTTGCTCGCTCACGCCTCCCCGACGGTTCAGCAGCAGGTGCTCGAGGGTGCTCTCGAGGTGTTCACTCCGCACACGCTCCACACGCCGAGACAGTTGCGAGCGATGCTGGCGGAGGTCCGCACCCAGGGGTACGCCTACCTGCCCGGACACGTCCACGAGGACGCACTCGGCATCGCGGTACCGATCGCCGGGGCGCGAGGCTCGGTTGTGGCGGCAGTGTCGGCGATCGTGCCGAATGATCCGCAGGCGCGCGCGGTGATCCCAATGCTCCGCGCCGCAGCACGAGGCATTGCCCGTTCGTACGCCGATTCACGCTGAGTGAGAATCCCCTTCTCTTGCACCCGGCACACACGTAGCCTCACGGGATCGAACCATGAGGAGGCTCGGTGGAGCAGACGCTCGAACTGCAGGTGCTCGCCAAGGAGTCGGTGGCCGAGGGCGTGGTGCAACTGTCGATCGGCACGACGGACGGCACGCGCCTTCCTGATTGGGCGCCGGGCGCACATATCGACCTCGTGCTGCCGGAGGGGACTACTCGGCAGTACAGCCTGTGTGGAGATCGGTGGGACCCCTCCCGCTACACCGTTGCGGTACTGCGTGAGCCGCGCGGCCGAGGAGGATCGGCCTATGTGCACGATCAGCTGCAGGTGGGTGACGTGGTGGGTGTCGGAGGTCCGCGCAACAACTTTCGTCTCGTGCCCGCATCTCACTACGTCTTCATCGCGGGTGGAATTGGCATCACCCCCCTGAGGCCGATGATCGACCAGGCGGTGCGACTCGGCAGCGACTGGCGGTTGCTCTACGGCGGTCGCCAGCGCAGCAGCATGGCCTTTGGTGACGAGTTGGCGAAGCACGGCGAAAGGGTCACCGTGGTGCCGCAGGACGAGTTCGGTCGACTGCCGCTGGAAGAGTGGGTGAGCCCTCTGGACGACCGCGCGAGGGTGTACTGCTGTGGGCCGGTCCCCCTGCTCGAGGCGGTAGAGGCGCTCGCGGCCGAGTGGTCGCCGAGGGTGCTGCGAACGGAACGGTTCAGCGCACCGGATCAGGCTGACACCGCGCTGTCAGTGCCGTTCGAGGTGCAGTTGGCGCGATCGGGCCGACTGGTCACAGTGCCTCCGACGATGAGCGTGCTCGCGGCCGTGAACGAGGCGGGCGCCGGCGTGTTGTCGTCGTGTCATCAGGGCGTGTGCGGCACGTGCGAAACCGACGTACTCGAGGGGATTCCTGACCACCGAGACAGTGTGCTGACCGATAGCGATCGTGATGCTGGCCATTGCATGATGGTGTGCGTCTCGCGGTCGCGCACCGAAAGGCTGGTGCTTGACCTATGACCACGACGGTCGCGGTGCCGCGTTCGACGGTAGACCCGTTCGCCACCGAGGTGCTCATCAACCCCGGCTCATTGCACACCGCGCTTCGTGACGCGGGGCCCGTGGTGTACCTCGAGCGGTACGACGCATACGCCATAGCGCGTTACGCCGAGGTGCGCGCCGTGCTGAGCAACTGGCAGGTTTTCGAGTCGTCGGCGGGTGTGGGTCTGTCGAACTTCCGGGTCGAGAAGCCTTGGCGCCCGCCGAGTCTGCTGCTGGAGACGGACCCACCGGTGCACGACGCCCCCCGCCACGTGCTGTCGACGCTGTTGCAGCCGCGGACGCTGCGACGATTGCGGGACACGTGGGAAGTGACCGCCGCGGCGCTTGTCGACGAGGTGCTCGGCGGCGCTTCGCCGGGTGACGCCGTTGAGATCGACGTCGTGGCCACGCTCGCCCGCGAGTACCCGTTGCGCGTCTTCCCTGACGCGGTGGGGCTGGGGCAGGAAGGTCGCGAGAATCTCATCCCGTACGGCGAAATGCTGTTCAACCTCTTCGGCCCGCGCAACGAGCTCGTGGAGGCTTGCCTGCCTCGGCTCGCGCCGATTTCCGCGTGGATCAACGGACAGTGTGAGCGCGAGGCGTTGTCACCCGGTGGATTCGGCGAAGCCATTTGGAAGGCCGCCGATCGCGGGGACATCACGCACGACCAGGCGCCCATCATGGTGCGCTCACTGCTGTCGGCCGGCGTCGACACGACCGTGCTGGGGATCCAGGCGGTCATGATGGCCTTCAGCACTCACACCGACCAGTGGGCTCGGATCGTCGCAGACCCTGGCCTGGTGAGGGTGGCCTTCGACGAAGCCGTCCGATGGGTCTCGCCCGTACAGACGTTCTTCCGCACGGCGACCTCGGACGTGAGTGTCGGTGGGATGACCATTCCGAACGGCGAGAAAGTACTGCTGTTTTACGGTGCGGCCAACCGCGATCCTCGACGCTGGGAAGACCCGGACGTGTTCGACCTTGATCGTGACCCCTCGGGCCACGTGGGGTTCGGGTTCGGCATCCACCAGTGCGTGGGCCAGCACGTTGCCCGACTCGAGGCTGATTGCCTGCTGCGCGCGCTGGCAGCACGCGTGCGAGCGATCGAGCCGGCAGGCGACGCGGTCGCTCACCCCAACAACACCCTGCGCGGATGGGAGTACCTCCCGGTTCGCTTGGTGGTGCGGTGAAGCAGCGCCCGGTGATCCAGTCCACGGGACTACGCCGTGCGCAACGTCGGCAGCCATCACCCGAGCCTTGCTCTGCGTTCCTCTCGTGACTTTCACCAGGAGGCATCGGTAAGCACGGCTGGCTCAGCGACTCCGGCGGCCGCCACCTCAGTGCTCGTGACGTAGGCGGCGACCTCCGTGCTCGAAGTCGTGGCCAAGGCCAGCGAGACTCGAGCATTGATCGTGGTCACCCAGACGCTGTTCGTCCATCGTTGGCATGGCCATGTTCCTGACGATGCAGGTGCTCTACATCAGGGCTTTCCGCCTCGTGCCTAGTGCGCGCGTGGCCCGTCGCGGTCGTGCGCTACGCGCTCGTCTGGGTCGTTTTCCCCCCGATGATGCTGTGGCACTCGGGTGCGGCAGACTTCCCCGGCTTCGTGTACGGCCTCGCGCTGATGGCCATGGCGGTTGGCGCCCTCGACCTGGTGATCCGCGTTCGTCGCAGTCGACCGGGTGGAGGGTTGCGGCCGGGGCGGCCACCTTCGTCGTCGCGACAGGCTCATCGCCCTCGTGCACTTCGCAGGGATCCCCGCGAGTCGGTGGCTGTCAGCCCTGGTGATGGCCACCTACGTGGTGGCCGAGGCCATGTTCGTCACCGGCTTCACCAGCGCGATGAACGCGCAGGAGCCCGCTCAGGCGGTCTGATCCTCCACGTCGCGCAGTCGCTGGCTGATAACGGTGGTGACGCCGTCGCCGCGCATCGTGACCCCGTAGAGGGCGTCGGCAATCTCCATCGTTCGCTTCTGGTGGGTGACCACGATGAGCTGGCTGTTCTCGCGCAGTTCCTCCATGACGCCAAGCAGACGTCCGAGGTTCACGTCGTCGAGTGCGGCCTCCACCTCGTCCATCACGTAGAACGGGCTCGGCCGGGCCTTGAACAGCGCCACGAGGAACGCCACGGCGGTCAGCGAGCGCTCGCCACCCGAGAGCAGCGAGAGGCGCTTGATCTTTTTGCCCGGCGGGCGGGCCTCAACCTCGATGCCGGTGGTGAGCATGTCGTTCGGGTCGGTGAGAATGAGCCGACCCTCTCCCCCGGGGAACAGTCGCGCGAATACCCCTTCGAACTCGCGCTCAGTGTCGCGGAAGGCCTCGGTGAACACCTGCTGCACTCGCTCGTCGACCTCGCGGATGATCTCGAGGAGGTCGCGCCGCGACTGCTT
>WLOZ01000025.1 GCA_009699025.1 Actinomycetota bacterium | reverse complement strand
CGACACAGATCCTGGTGGAGGAGGTGTCGAGCACGAGGCGAATCATCTGCTCATGCAAGCACAGCCGCCCGCGATCAGGCCCGCCGGCTAGAACGTGAGCGTGTAGGTCACGGTCGGACTGCAGACAGAGTCGCTGTCGCGACACACGGTCACCAAGTACGTCTTCGCCGTGCGGTCGGTGAAGGTGGCGGTGGCCGTCTCTGTCGCCTTGGGCGTCACCGTGATCGTTTCGGGCGCACGCCCCACCACCGTCATCGTCACCGTGTAAGTGACGCCCGCCTCGGCGGGCCACTGCACCTGAACGTCGGCCGTGGCCGTCGTCGGGAATGCGACGGCCACCACGAGGATGGAGGTGATGTCGGCGGCCTGCGTTGACGTGATCGGCATCGGGCGCGGAACGTCAGAGGGCGCGGGCGAAGTCGATGACGAAGTCGAGGGCGATGAACTTTTCGATGTTTTGCCGGAGTGAAGCCCTCCGGCGAGTCCATCGGTCGACGACCGCATGCCGATCACGTCAATCGCCGCCACGGCCACCAGCACGAGGGCGCCGCCCACGGCAATCACACTGCGGCGTCGGGAGGCACGCCGAGACCGCCCAGGTGCGCTCGACAGCGAGGAATCATCCATCGAATCTCCTGACATAACCAGCGTCTTCCCACTGCGAATGAACAAGTCCGGCCACGGTATCACCGAGTGGCGTCGGCCCAACGCTCCTCGCTACCCGTCACGGTGACCCACCTGAGGCCGGCTTCGCCCACCGCGCCGTGAGCTTCAGCGGGCCGGTCGATCGTCACCTGCACCCACTCCTGCCCCAGCATTGGGGCAAGGTGCTCGCCCCACTCGACCACGGTGACGGCCTGGTCGACATCGTCGGCAAGGCCGAGGTCCTCGAACTCCAGCGCACCCTGCACCCGATAGGCGTCGACGTGCACCAGCGGCGGACCACCCCGCAGTGGTGGATGCACTCGAGCGATCACGAAGGTGGGACTCGTGATCGGCCCCCTCACTCCCATTCCGTCGGCCAATCCCTGCACCCACGTGGTCTTTCCGGCACCGAGCGGACCAGCCAGAACAATGACGTCTCCAGCCCGAACCAGTGAGGCAAAGTCGCGGCCATGAGCGCGCATGGCGTCGGCGTCGGCGACGACCGTGCTCACTGCAGTCGGCCGTCGAACGGGGGCCGCACCCTCGCCGCCAGCCCCTTGAGCGCTGAGTTGACCTCGGGATAGCGCTCGAGCATCAGCATGTGTCCGGTGCCAGGAAGCAGAAGAAGCTCGGCCTCAGGCACGAGCCCGACAATCTCCCCGCTGTGGCTCGCAGGGGTCAGCACATCGCTCTCCCCCACGATCACGAGCGTGTCGACAAGGGCCAGACCGTGCAACCCGTCTCTGCGGTCGTGCTGCTCAAACGCGGGCAGAAAGTCGGCCACGACATCCATGGGGGTCGAGGCGATCATGTCGGCGGTAAAGGCGTTGACCGACGCCGACACCGGGCCACCAAAAGCGTACTGACGCGTCAGCACCAGCCCGAGGTCGTTGATGCGGTCGCGCGTGAACTCGACCGCGCGGGGGCTTCGGGCAAGACCCGCGGCAGCGCCGGGACTGAGCCGGTGCAGCAGCCGGGCCACGGGTGCGGGCAGGCCGAGAAGTTCCTCGCCCAGCCCGCCGACACTCGTTCCGAGCAGGGCGACCGCCACCACCCGGCCGTTGAACAGCTCGGGAGCGTGCGCGGCCAAGGCCATCACGGTCATGCCGCCCATCGAGTGCCCCACCAGTACGACCGGCCCTTCGGGAGCGACCGCCTCGAGCACCGCTGCGAGGTCGAGGCCCAGCCTGTCGATGGTGGCGGCGCCATAGCGCGGCCCCGCGGTCGAGCGGCCGTGGCCGCGCTGATCCCACAACACCAGTCGGTCACGGCCTCGGAGGTCGCGGCGCTGGTAGTGCCACACATCGAGGTTGAGGCAGAAGCCGTGGGTGAAGATGATGGTCAGGACAGCTTCTGGCGTGCCGACCCCCACCCCATCGATATCGGGCTCATCGATTTCCACGTGCAGCAGCACACCGTCGTCGGTCGGAACCACCAGTGGCGCCGACCGCAGCGAGCCGAAGTGCTGGTCGGACTCCGCGTCGACGGTCAGGGTGCGCCGCACAGCGGCGCGCTCGGCCACCACCCCCATTGCCGCGCCAGCGGCTGCGGCGAGTCCGAGGCCCAGCAGCGCGAGGGGCAGGGGACGACTCACCGCGGCCGAACTTCAGCGTTGACGAATCGGCGGGGCAGGCTTGTTCCGAAGCGGGTGAGGATCTCCCACACGATCGTGTCGCATGCCACCGCCCACTCTGCTGCCGTGGGCTCGCCGTTGCTGCCCGGCCCCAGTACGACCACCGGGTCTCCGACCCGCACCAGCGAACCGGGCCCACAATCAACCATGACCTGGTCCATGCACACTGAGCCCGCGATGGTCACCCGCTGGTTTGCCACTAGCAGGGGGCCACGGTTAGAAGCGGCCCTCGGCAGTCCGTCGGCGTAGCCCAGGGGGATGAGCGCCACGCGGGTGCTGTCGCCCGTGGTGTAGTGATGCCCGTACGACACACCCACCCCTGCCGCGACCTCCTTCACCATCGACACCGAGGTGAGCACCGACATGGCGGGAATGAGGCGCACGGCGTTCGTCGCCTCGGTGGGGTTGATGCCGTACACCGCGAGTCCGGGCCGCACGATGTCGAACGCTAGGTCTGCGCGACCCAGAGTGCCCCCCGAGTTAGCGAGGTGGCGCTGAGCCCCTGCGAAACCTGCGCGCGAGGCGACCTCGGACGCCGCGATGAAGGCCGCCAACTGCGCGTCGACCGTGTCGTGACCAGGGTGCTCGCCGTGCGAGAGGTGCGACCAGATGCCCGTCACGTCAACCTGGCCCGACATGGCTGCCTCAGCCGCGGCCGTCACCAGTGCGGGCCACTCCAGAGCGGTCGCGCCCCCTCGCGTGAGCCCGGTGTCGATCTTCAGGTGCACCGAGGCCCTCACGCCCAGGTGCTGGGCCGCCGCCACCACGGCCGCGAGTTGCTCAACTGCTCCGACCGACACGTCGACACCGGCCGCCACGGCGGGCTCGAAGTCGGTGTCGGCGGTGTGCAGCCACGCGAGGATTCGACCCGTGTCTCCCGCGGCCCGCAGGGCCAATGCCTCGGCCACGAATGCCACGCCCAGCCACTCGGCCCCCGCCTCACGAGCCGCACCCGCCGACTCGACCAGTCCGTGCCCGTAGGCGTCGGCCTTCACCACCGCCATGAGCTCGGCCACGCCTGCGGCCTCCTTGAGCGCCGCCACATTCGAACGAATCGCTTCGAGGTCGACCTCAACCCACCCCGCTGACCGCCCGTGTACACCGGACGACTGCCCCACGCCCATTAGTGCCTCCCACCGGGGTACTCGCCAGAGCGCGCCACCCCGACCGCGGCCGGAAGGGCCTCCATCAGTTCGAGGGCTGCCAGCGGTTGGCGCGAGTCCCCCACGGCGAGGCGAGCAGCCAGCGCGTGCACCCACACCGCAGCGGCCGCCACCTCGGCCGCGGCATCGAGGCTCAGCCGGCGGCCGTCGGACGCGAGCCGGGCCTCAGCGGCGGCGAGCCACGAACCCACGAGCCCGGCCAGCACATCGCCACTGCCGGCAGTGGCGAGGTCAGGTGGGGCCACGGGGTTCACCCACGAGTGGCCCGTCGGCGACGCCACCACGGTGGTGGCGCCCTTGAGCAGCACCACCGAACCCCACGACGTTGCCAACTCGAGGGCGGCCGCGAGTCGGTCGCGGCGCAGCAGGTCGGCGGAGCCACCGAGGGCGAGGAACTCTCCATCGTGGGGGGTCATGACGGTCACCGCTCCGCGCGCGGCTCGCCGGCGTACCACCTCGGCCCACGCGTTCGACTCTGCGGCCCAGCGCAGCGCCGTGGCGTCGAGCACCAGCGGCAGATCTGACTCAAGCAGGTCGAGCGGCTGCGACTCCATGGCATCCCTCGCCGTGCCAGACAGGCCCGGGCCCACGACGGCGCCGGTCGCCCGCGGCATCGCCGACTCGCCCGCGACCACATCGGGGAAGCGCGACAACACCTCACCGGTGCGCAGCCCGCAGAACTGCACAAGGCCGGCACCGCCACAGCGCGCTCCGCCCGCCACCAGAACGCCTGCCCCCGGGTAGTCGTCAGACCCCGCGCTCACCACCACGACCCCGCGAGAGTATTTGTGGTCGTCACCGCCCGGTGAGCCCAGCAGAAGGGCCACATCATCGGCCTGGAGCACGCGGGTGGCGGGTGGACCCACCCCCAACAGGTCGGCCCCGAGTCCGATGTCGACCAGATGCGTGATTCCGACGAACTCGGCACCGGGCATCAGCAGCAGGCCGGGCTTGAGCGCGCCGAAGGTCACGGTGACATCGGCCCTCACCACAGCGTCACGGTCGGCGACCGCGCCCGAGTCGGCGTCGACCCCGCTCGGGAGGTCGCAGGCAACCACCAGGGCTCCGCTGCGCAGTGCCGCCGCTGCCACCCCAGCGGCAGTCGGCCTCAGGGCTCCGGTACCGCCGATGCCCACGATGCCGTCGACCACGAGGTCGGCCGACCTGATCTCCCGCTCTGCACCTGAGGTATCGCCCGTGTCGAGGAGCCTGCCGCCGGCCGCCAGCAGCGCCGTGCGCCCAGCGCCATGCACCGATGTCGCGAGGGGGACCGCCACCACCCGGGCACCGCGCCCGGCCAGCCAGGCGCCAGCCCACAGCACGTCTCCGCCATTGTTTCCGCTGCCCACGAGCAGCACGACCCGAGCACCGGTAACCCGGCCCCTGGTGGCCGCCACCAAGCGGGCGCACACTACGGCCAAACCGGTCGCGGCACGCCGCATCACTGCCTCGTCACCGTCGCGGCCGATGAGGCGCTCCTCGGCCGCACGGATGTGGTCAACCCGATAGGCGGCCCTCACAGGTCCGACTCCGCGACCACCGTGGCGAAGCCCACCGAACCGTCGTGGCTCAGCGAGACGTGCCAGCGCGTGATTCCGAGTCGTTCGGCGGCCGCAAGCACCGTGCCACTGACGTTGAGAATCGGCTGACCGCTCGACAGCGTCTGCACCTCGCAGTCGTGCCAGGCCATTCCACCCGGGGCCCCGAGCGCCTTGGCGACCGCTTCCTTCGCCGCGAATCGCACGGCGAGCGATGCCGAGCTGCGCTCTGAGCCGTCGGCCCGGAATCGCTCGTGAGCGGTGAACAGCCGGTCGACGATGAGGGGAGTGCGCTGGAGAGTCTGCTCGAAGCGCGGCAGGTCAACCACGTCGACGCCGATTCCGACAATCATCCGCTACTCGACGGTGACGGACTTGGCGAGGTTGCGCGGCTGGTCGACGTCGTGTCCCTTGGCGGTCGCCATCTCACACGCGAACACCTGCAGCGGCACGGTGGCCAGCAGCGGCTGCATCAGGGTGGGGCACTCGGGCATGCGGATGAGGTAGTCGGCGTACGGAGTCACGGTCTCATCGCCCTCTTCGGCGATCACGATGGTGAGCGCGCCCCGAGCCCGCACCTCCTGAATGTTCGACACGATTTTCTCGTGAAGGACACTGCGCCCGCGAGGCGACGGCACCACGACGATCACGGGAAGACCATCCTCGAGCAGGGCGATGGGGCCGTGCTTGAGCTCGCCGGCGGCGAAGCCCTCGGCGTGCATGTAGGCGAGTTCCTTCAGCTTGAGTGCACCCTCGAGTGCGACCGGGTAGCCCACGTGGCGGCCGATGAACAGCACCGAACTTGAGTCGACGAACTGCCGCGCGAGGTCGCGCACCGGCCCCACCGTGTCGAGCATGAGGTCGATCTTCTGCGGCATATCGGACAGCTGCCGCACGATGGCAGCAATCTCGTCGCCAAACTTGTTACCGCGTACCTGGGCTAGATAGAGGGCCACCAGGTAGCAGGCCACCACCTGGGTCAGAAACGCCTTGGTTGACGCGACTGCAACCTCGGGGCCCGCGTGGGTGTAGAACACCGCATCGCTCTCGCGTGGGATGGTCGAGCCCTGGGTGTTGCAGATAGCCAGCACCCGCGAGCCCTGCTCGCGCGCGTGCCTCATGGCCATCAGCGTGTCCATGGTCTCGCCGCTCTGCGAGATTGCGACGACGAGCGTCTGGCGGTCGAGAATGGGGTCGCGGTAGCGGAACTCGCTGGCTAGCTCAACCTCGCACGGAATGCGGGTCCAGTGCTCAATCGCGTACTTCGCAATGAGACCAGCGTGGTAGGCCGTACCGCACGCGATGATGACGATCTTGTCGACGCCGCGCAGCTCGACGTCGCTCAACCGCATCTCGTCGAGCTGCAGCACGCCATCGCGACCCACGCGGCCGAGAAGTGTGTCGGCCACAGCACGCGGCTGCTCAGAGATCTCCTTGAGCATGAAGGTGTCGTAGCCGCCCTTCTCGGCAGCCGAGGCGTCCCACGTCACGGTGAACTCGACGACCTCGGCAGGGCTGCCGTCGAAGTCGGTGACCACGATTGAGTCACTGGTGAGCGCCACCACCTGGTCCTGGCCGAGCTCGATCGCTTCGCGCGTGTAGGCGATGAAGGCCGACACGTCAGACGCCATGAAGTTCTCGCCCTGGCCTCTGCCGACCACCAGCGGGGAGTTACGTCGCGCACCCACCACGAGGTCGGGCTGCTCGCTGTCTATCGCCACCAGGGTGAAGGCCCCTTCAAGTCGTCGACAGACTCGGCGCATCGCCTCAGCCAGATCACTGCCGACCCTCGGAGCCTCGGCCGCGAGCAGGTGGGCCACCACCTCGGTGTCGGTCTCGGAGGTGAGCTGCACACCGGCTTCGGTGAGCTCGGCGCGCAGTTCGGCGAAGTTCTCGATGATCCCGTTGTGAATCACCGCGATGCGGCCGTCTTCACTCACGTGGGGGTGGGCGTTCACGTCGTTGGGGGCACCGTGGGTGGCCCAGCGGGTGTGCCCGATTCCGGTGGTCGACGCCGGCAGCGGGTCAGAGCCGAGGAGTACCTCGAGGTTGGCCAGCTTGCCGGCCTTCTTGCGGCTCTCGAGCCGGTTGCCGCTCACCACCGCGACGCCCGCAGAGTCGTAGCCCCGGTACTCGAGGCGCCTGAGGCCCTCGACCACCACCGATAGCGCCTGCTTCTCGCCCACGTAACCCACGATTCCGCACATGCGATCAGGATACTGCCCGGTAGGTCTGCTTCCGGGCACCCACCGGATAGGGCACCATGGTGCCGTGCTTGAGATACGAATCGTCGCCCCCAGCCACTTGACCAGCGACATCACCGCGATGCTCGACGAGCATCCCGGTGTCGTCACCATCGCGCTCATGCGGGGCTCCAGCCTGATTCCAGTCGGCGACACGATTTCGGTCGGTGTCGTGCGCGAGGCCGGCGACGACGTGATTGGGCGGCTCCGCTCACTCGGCGTTGCTGAGCAAGGCACTCTCACGGTGGTCGAGCCTCGACTGGTGCTGTCGAACGCTGCCACGACCACCGAGGCTCACGTGCCCGGCTCGCCCATCGACGCCGTGATTTGGGAGGAGGTGAGCAACCGCACCAGCGAGGACGCGTCCATGAGCGGGACCTACCTGATCCTGATGATGGCCGCCACCATGATTGCCGGAATCGGCGTGCTCTCCGACTCGGTGATTCTGATCGTGGCCGCCATGGTGGTCGGACCCGACTTCGGACCCACCGCCGCTACCGCGGTCGGAATTGCCAGTCGTCGGTGGACCGTGGCACGCTCCGCCTTCTTTACCCTCATCGTCGGCTTCCTTACGGGCATCGCCGCCACCGCGTTACTAGCAGGCTTCCTGCACCTCACGGGCATTTACCAGAGCCAGGCCGTCCTCGGGCTGAGGCCGCAAACCGCGTTTATCTACGAGGTGGGATGGCCCTCGGTGATCATTGCGATGATCGCGGGTGTTGTCGGCATGATCTCACTGACCACCGCCAAGTCTGGCGCGCTCATTGGGGTGTTCATCTCGGTCACCACCATTCCGGCAGCCGCCAACGTCGCCGTGGCACTGGTGTACCGAATTCCCGACGAGGTGATCGGCTCGATGCAGCAACTACTGGTGAACATCGTCGCGATTCAGGTGGCAGCCGGACTCACCCTGCTGATTCAGCGTCGACTGACGTCGCGAGCCAACGACCGTCTGCGCGTCCTGCTCCGCGCGGGGCGCGCGGGCACCATCGCTTCGTAGGCCCAGGGTTCAGAGGCCCAGGGTTCAGCGGTTCAGCGGTAGCGAGGCTGCCACGACGGCCGCCAACGACTCGGCCACCGACTGCGCCTGCTGGGCATCGACGGCCTCGACCATCACCCGCACCAGCGGCTCGGTGCCGCTCGGTCGCAGCAGCACGCGCCCGTCGTCGCCGAGTTCAGCCTCAGCAGCGCGCACCGCCGACTGAACGGCATCGTCAGCATCAACCCGCGCCTTGTCGACGTTGGGCACGTTGATGAGCACCTGGGGCACGTGGGCCATTACCGACGCCACCTCGTGGAGCGGGTGGCCAAGCTCGGCGACGCGGGCCAGCGTGTGCAAGGCGGTGAGCGTGCCATCACCGGTGGTGGCGTGCTCGGACATAATGATGTGGCCGCTCTGCTCGCCGCCGAGAATAAACCCGCCCGCGCGCATGGCCTCAAGAACGTATCGATCGCCCACCGCGGTCTCGACTACCCCAATGCCCGCGGTGCTCATCGCTCGCATGAAGCCGAGGTTGGCCATCACAGTGGTGACCACGGTGTCGCTCACCAGCTCGCCGCGGTCGCGCAGAGCGAGCGCAAGGAGTGCGAGGATTTGATCGCCGTCGACCACCGACCCGTTGGAGTCGACGGCGAGGAAACGATCGGCATCGCCGTCGTGCGCCACACCCACATCAGCGCCATGCGCCACCACCGCGGCCTGGAGATCGCCTAGGTGGGTGGAGCCGCAGCCCTCATTGATGTTGAGGCCGTCGGGGCTTGAGTGAATCTCGATGACGTCGGCACCGGCGAGGCGGTAGGCCTCCGGCCCCACCCGGCTGGCAGCTCCGTTGGCGCAGTCAACCACCACGCGCAGGCCGTCAAGGCGGTTCGGAAGGGTCGCGACGAGGTGGGCGACGTAGTCGGTGCCGGCGTCGACCAGGTCGCTGATGCGGCCCACCGCTGCCCCGACGGGACGATCCCACGGCTCGCGAAGCCGCGACTCGATGCGGTCCTCAAGCTCGTCGGCCAGCTTGTGGCCGCCGCGCGCGAAGAACTTGATGCCGTTGTCGGGCATGGCGTTGTGCGAGGCCGAGAGCATCACGCCGATGTCGGCACCGTGCTGCGCCGTGAGCCACGACACCGCGGGGGTCGGAAGCACCCCTACCCGCAGTACGTCGACGCCCGCGCTGGCCAGCCCTGCCACGACAGCGGCCTCGAGGAACTCCCCCGATGCCCGAGGGTCACGACCCACAATGGCGAGGGGACGTGTCCCCCCGCCATCGTGTCGAGTCTCGGTCAGAATGTGAGCCGCAGCCACCGCGAGGTCGAGCGCGAGCTCAGCCGTGAGGTCACGATTGGCCAGACCTCGCACCCCATCGGTGCCGAAAAGCCTGCCCATCCGCGATCAGCGCTTGCTGTACTGCGGAGCCTTACGGGCCTTCTTCAGGCCGTACTTCTTGCGCTCCTTGATACGGGCGTCGCGGGTGAGGAAGCCAGCCTTCTTGAGCGCGGGGCGGAGCTCCTCAGCGTCGATGTCGTTGAGCGAGCGAGCGATGCCGAGGCGCAGCGCGCCGGCCTGGCCCGTGGGGCCACCACCGTGGATGCGCGCGATAACGTCGAAGCGTCCCTCAAGCTCGGTGATCCGGAACGGCTCGTTGACGAGCTGCTGGTGCACCTTGTTGGGGAAGTAATCGTCGAGGGTGCGGCCGTTGATGGTCCACTGCCCGGTACCGGGCACGATGCGAACTCGCGCCACGGCCTCCTTACGGCGGCCGGTGGCACCGGCGGGGATGATCGCGATGTCGCGGGGCGCCGCGGGCGCCGCCACGGTCTCGGTGGAAAAGTCGGTGAGCTCGTCGTCGAGGCCATCAGCGGCCTCGTCGATGTCGAGTTCGGCGTCGTCGTTCATCACGTCACTGCTCACTGGGCAACCTGAGTAATCTCGTAGGGCACGGGCTTCTGGGCGCCGTGGGGGTGGAGGGGACCGGCGTAGACCTTGAGCTTCTTGATCTGGGCGCGGCCGAGTTTGTTGTGCGGAAGCATTCCCTTGACGGCCTTCTCAACAGCACGACGGGGGTTGGTCTCGAGGAGCTCGACGTAGCTCGTAGCCGACAGGCCGCCCGGGTACCCCGAGTGGCGGTAGTCCATCTTGTCGGTGAGCTTGGCGCCGGTGAGGGCTACCTTCTCGGCGTTGATGACCACGACGAAGTCGCCGGTGTCGACGTGAGGAGCGAAGGTGGGCTTGTGCTTCCCACGCAGCAGGATGGCGACCTGGCTGGCCAGCCGGCCGAGGACGATGTCAGAGGCATCAATGATGTGCCACTGACGCTGAACGTCACTGGCCTTGGGCTGATACGTGCGCACGGTGCTTCGCCCTCGATCCTTGTGGGTGCCCGCGGTCGGGTTCGACCGGGGCGATGGCGCGCGGACCGTGGACCGATCACACAACGCACAACGAGTGTTCAGACTACCCGGCCAGCGCCGGAAGGGTCAAAGCGGGCTGACTCTTTGGCATCGGGGGCACCCAAGCACGAACCTATCGCGCTCCAACGCCCCAGGACGCCTTCGTCACACGCCCTCAACGCACACCCCTCTGACTGAGGCCCCCGCTCAGCCCCACCCCCACCCGACGCACCCATCAATTCACCGAAACCCGACTCCAGAGAGGTTTCGTATGCCCGGAAGTGACGCTAGGGCGGGGTCTCGATGAAGGGTGTAGATGAACGCGGCGGCACACCGCTGGAATCGGCGGCACTGGTTCATGGCCTGCCCCTGCTGTCAGCGCCTCGAGGCGTCGAGCTCATCGCACCCGCCGGGGGCTGGACCGGCATCCGCAGGTGCGTGCGCTTGCACGGCCTGGAGCTGGGGCCGCGCGACTCAATGGCGCTGCCGCCCCGCGACGGCCCTCTCCTCGTGAACGACGATCGAGTACGTGTCACCTCGCCGGCACGCACCTGGTTTGATCTGGCTCGTACGCGCCCACTTTCCGATGCCCTCGCCGTGGGGGATGCGGCACTGCGCGATCCCCTGTGCACTCGCGAACAGTTAGCAGCCGCCGCCACGCGCGGCGCCAACTTCCGAGGGTGCCGCCGAGTCGGCTGGGACATTCCGCTTTCGGAGATGCAGGTGCCGATTCACGATGAGGTGGGCTTCGTGGCGCGGGTGGACTTCCTCTGGCGCGACGCCCGCGTGATCGGCGAGGCCGACGGAGCCATGAAGTACGAGAGCCGCGGGGTGCTGATCGCCGAACGCCATCGCGAGCAGCGCCTACGCGAGCTCGGCCACATCGTGGTGCGCTGGACCTGGGACGAGCTCATGAACGAGCCGTGGAAGGTGCGCTGCGCCTCCTGCGCGCCCTGCGTGCGGCCGCGTGAGCACGCACGACCTCAGCGTCAACCCCTCGGCACGCCGGGACCCCGCTCCAGTGCTGCTTCACGACGCGTGAAGTGACGCTGGGGCGGGGTCTCGATGCGCGGGGGTCAGGCGCTGATGGTGGTCGGTCCCTTGTGAATGATGTCGCCGGCGGAGATGGCCCTCCAGTCGGTGGTGGTGGGGAACCCGACCGGGAAGGTGATGGCCGCAGCACCCGGGATGGTCCGGAACGAGATGGCCATCCGGTCAGGCAGCGGCGTCTTGCAAGCCACGGTGGCGCAGCGGTAGGGCCACGCCCCCTCGGCGAGCTTGAACACCATCAACGCAGCCCCGACGTTCCGCCACGACCCGCTCGAGCCGCTGGGCACCCACCTCTGGATAGTGACCGTGTTGGTCACCGCCGAGCAGATCGACGCGTTGCCCACCGGGTACATGCCGGTTGGGCAGGTCGTCAGACCCCACGTGCTGACCGTGGAAGCGCCACCGTCCAGCGAAAGCTGGCCCGGGAACGGCTTGGACACGATGCGCCAGGTCTTCGCGCCGTACTGCGACCAGATGAAGTCCGAGTTGTAGCCGTACGAGTACTGGTACAGGCCGGTGACCGAGTTCTTGGACTTGACCAGCTCGCGCTTCCACTCCATGTTCAGAGCGAACGTCTTACCCGTGGTGGGGTCGAAGTAGCGCACCCCATACGCGTCGGCGTGCGCCGCGCCACCGGGCCCGATCGGCACCACCGCGACGATCCCGGTGGTGTCCGGGTCGCCCTCGCAGCCCTCACTGACCGACGTGGTGATGTCGTACACCCCCACAGGCAGCACCGCATTCACCGACACATCATTCGACGCCGTGG
>WLOZ01000249.1 GCA_009699025.1 Actinomycetota bacterium | reverse complement strand
CGCCGTTACCGCACGGCGGTTAGAACGGGAGACCGGGTCCCTTGCCACCGCCGCCGCCGCGCGTATGGACGAGACTCTCCCCTGGTTTGGCGCCATGTCGGCCGACGACAGGGCGTGGGTTGGCCTCGTCGCCCAGGCCGGTATCGCCGCCTTTGTGGGCTGGTACCGCGACCCAGAGTCCGCCCCAGCTATCACTGCCGATGTCTTTGGCACCGCCCCCCGCGAACTCGCCCGCGCCGTCACGCTCGCCCAGACCGTCGACCTCGTTCGAGCAACCATTGATGTGGTCGAGGAGAACCTGGCGTCCATCGCCCGGCCCGACGACCAGGACGAGTTGCGTGAGGCCGTGCTGCGGTACAGCCGGGAGATCGCCTTCGCCGCAGCCGATGTCTACGCTCGCGCGGCCGAAGAGCGCGGCGCCTGGGACGCCCGCATCGAGTCGGCCACCCTCGACGCCCTACTCAGTCCCACTGCCGAGTCACCCATCACGGTGGCGGGGCGGGCCGCCTCCCTCGGCTGGACCGGCCGCGAGGGGGTGGTGGTGGTCGTGGGCTCCGCTCCCTCACGCGGCCAGTCGGGTGCCTCCGACGGAGAGGGGGTTCGCCGCACGGCCCACGCGCATCGACTCGACGTGCTGAGCGGCGTTCGTGGATCTCTCCTGCTCGTAGTGCTCGGAGGGGTGACCGACGTACAGCGGTCGGCTCGCTGGATTACCCCGCACTTCGGCACCGGGCCGGTCGTTGCCGGACCCATGGTCGCCCTGCTCACCGACGCTCGGCAGTCGGCTACCGCAGCCCTCGACGCGCTGGCCGTGGCCGGCGCCTGGCCCGAGGCTCCTCGACCCGCGCTTTCTGACGACCTGCTGCCCGAGCGAGCCCTGGCGGGCCAGCCGGCCGCGCGCGAGGCACTCATCCGCGAAACGGCGGGGGCGCTGGCAACGGCTGATCCGGTGCTTCTCGAGACCGTGGCCACCTTCCTGGAAAGGACCGGAACCCTCGAGGCCACCGCACGCGCACTCGTGGTGCACCCGAACACCGTGCGCTACCGCCTGCGGCGGGTGGCCGAGATCACCGGCCGCACGCCCACGCAACCGCGCGACGCCTTCGCGCTCCGGCTGGGCCTCACCCTCTCCCGCCTCGACAACAACGTGCCCGCTTTGTAGGATTCCTACAGATTCACACCGGTGATCTTGGGCGCTCTCCGCGCGCGCGACACGCCGTCGCCACGGGAAGATATAACAATGTTGGTCGTCGTCGCCCCCGGACAGGGCTCCCAATCCGCAGGCTTCCTCACTCCGTGGCTCGAGCGCCCCGGAGTGACTGACCGCCTCTCGTGGCTGTCGACCGTGAGTGGAGTCGACCTCATCAAGCACGGCACCGACTCTGACGCCGACACCATTCGCGACACCGCCATCGCGCAGCCACTCATCGTGGGTGCCGGTCTGGTGATGCTGCTCGAACTCTTCCCCCATCCAGCCGAGGGATTCTCACGCATCGCGGCCGGCGCCGGTCACAGCGTGGGCGAAATCACCGCGGCATCCGCGGCAGGCGTGCTCAGTGCCGAGCAGGCGATGGTGTTCGTGCGCGAGCGAGGTGTGGCCATGGCCCGGGCGGCGGCGGCCACTCCCACCGGCATGAGCGCGGTGCTCGGCGGCGACGCCGATGAGGTGCTCAGCGCCCTCTCCCGACACGGGCTCACAGCGGCCAACATGAACACGGTGGGGCAAATCGTGGCGGCCGGAACTCTCGAGCAGCTCGCCGCGCTCGCCGCCGATCCGCCCGCAGGCGCACGCGTGCGCTCCCTCGAGGTGGCGGGCGCCTTCCACACCGAACATATGGAACCGGCCAAGGCGGTGCTGGCACACCACTCGCGAGCCATCTCGACTCACGACCCCCGAATCCGACTCCTGTCCAACGCTGACGGCAGGGTGGTGCACGACGGGCGCGAGGTGCTGCGCCGGCTGGTGAGCCAGGTGAGCTCGCCGGTGCGCTGGGACCTGTGCATGACCGCGATGGCCGAGCTCGGAGCCACCGCGCTGATCGAGATCCCTCCGGCAGGGACGCTGTCGGCTCTCGCCAAGCGGGCACTCCCCGGGGTCGAGATCGTGTCGGTGCGCACCCCCGACGATCTGCCCGCCGCACATGACCTCATCGCCCGACACGGCACCGTGAGCCCCCTCACTCACTCGCCCACCTGGCGCCTAGTCGTCAGCCCCAGCAAGGGCACCGTGCGCATCACCGAGCCCTCCGAGGCCGGCGACCACGTTCCGCCCGGCAGCATCGTGGCCCTTGTCACGAGCCTGCGCGACGAGCTGCAGATCACCGCGCCCCACGGGGGCGTGGTGGTCGAGTGGCTCGTCGAGGACGGAGACCCGGTCGCCCCCGGCCAGCCCCTGCTGCGACTGCACCCGATTGGCGGCAGCTCGTGAGTCGACCCATCACGGTGCGTCGAGGCCCCGACTTCGCCCGATTCGTCGGGGTTGGCCACTATCGCCCCCAGCGCGTGGTCACCAACGACGAAATCTGCACCATGATGGACTCCTCCGACCAGTGGATCCGCGAGCGCTCAGGAATCATCGAGCGCCGCTGGGCCGCGACCGACGAGTCGGTCGTCGACATGGCGGCCATCGCGGGCGCCAACGCTCTTGCCGCCGCCGGAGTTGACGCCAGCGATGTCGGCACCGTGCTCTGTGCCACCGTGACCCATCCGTACCAGACGCCCTCGGCCGCGGTTGAGATCGCCGAGCGTCTCGGGGCTCGAGCCGCCGGATCAACCGACCTGTCGTCGGCCTGCGCCGGCTTCGCCTACGGCGTCGGCATCGCCGATGCGCTCATCCGCACCGGCACGAGTGAGTATGTGCTGGTGGTTGGCGTCGAGAAGCTCACCGATTTCGTCGACCCCAGCGACCGCTCGACCGGGTTCATTTTCGCCGACGCCGCTGGGGCTGCCGTGATCGGCCCGTCCGACGTCGCCGCCATCGGGCCCACCCTGTGGGGGGGCGATGGCACCCAGACCGAGGCCATCATTCTCGACCCCGACTGGGTCACCCATCGCAAACTGATCGCCGCCCAGATCGAAACCCCCTGGCCCCGACTGCAGATGCAGGGGCAGGCGGTGTTCCGCTGGGCGGTGGGTGACATTCCGCGCGTGGCCCTCGCGGCCGTGGAGGCGGCCGGACTCACCGTCGACGACCTCGACGTGTTCATCCCCCACCAGGCCAATATGCGCATCACCGACTCCATGGTGCGCACGCTTAAACTTCCTGAGCGGGTGGTCGTGGCGCGCGACATCGCTACCTCCGGCAACACCAGCGGCGCGTCGATTCCGTTGGCCATGTCACGCATGCTGGAGGCCGGTGAGATCGAGTCGGGCCAAACCGCGCTACTGATTGGCTTCGGCGCCGGCCTGTCGTACGCGGCGCAGGTCGTCACCATCCCCTAGCGTCAACCGCAGGCCAGAACCATTCGCAGCATCGGCGGTCCGGACAGTCCGGCCTCCCCCACCAGAAGGAGAAGAACCCATGAACGAGCAGGAAACCCTTGCCGGACTTGCCGAGATCGTCAACGAGGTCGCGGGCGTTCCGCTGAGCGACATCGTGGCCGAGAAGGCCTTCATCGACGACCTCGACATCGACTCGCTGTCGATGGTGGAGGTCGTCATGGCCGCCGAGGACAAGTTTGGCGTGAAGATCCCCGACGAAGAGGTCAAGAACCTTCGCACCGTGGGCGACGCCGTCGCGTACATCACCGCCAACGCCTCGTAATCCCACCCACCCCACCCCACCCCAACCCACCGCACCCCAATCCGAGGAGGAACAGCCATGTCCACCACCGTCGTGGTAACCGGCCTCGGCGCCTTCACCCCCATCGGGGCGGATGTGCCCTCAAGCTGGTCAGCGCTGCTCGAGGGGCGGTCCGGCGTGCGCATGATCGATCAGCCGTGGGCGGCGGACCTCACCACCCGGTTCGCCGCCCTGGCTGCCGTCGAGCCCACTGAGTCCGGCATGGAGAAGCATGAGGCCCGACGCCTCGACCGAGGGCAGCAGTTCGCGATCCTTGCCGCGCGCCAAGCCTGGGCCGATGCCGGCACACCCGACGTCGACCCGAGCCGCGTCGCGGTGGTGGTGGGTTCGGGGGTCGGCGGGGTGGTGTCGCTACTCGAGCAGTACGACGTGCTGCGTGAGCGCGGACCCTCACGGGTGTCACCTCTCACCGTTCCGATGCTGATGCCCAACGGAGCGGCTGCCTACATCGGCATGGAGATCGGCGCCACCGCCGGCGTGCATGCTCCGGTGTCTGCCTGCGCCTCGGGCGCTGAGGCCGCCGCGTGGGGCATGCGCATTATTGAGGAGGG
>WLOZ01000248.1 GCA_009699025.1 Actinomycetota bacterium | reverse complement strand
TCGGCCGGTCGCCTGATGGCGGTGACGCTGCTCTCGCCCACAGCGGGGGGAATCCTCGAGGACCTGATCGACCCGAGCAAGGGTCTCGAAGTAGTCGAGCGCCCCGTGCGCGACGACGAAATCGGGACCGCTCCCACTGCCCTCACCGAGCACGGCAACCTCGTGCTGTCGATCAAGCGTGACGGCCTCAACCACCGCTTCGACTCGCTCGACATCACGCTGCTCGAGCGGGGAGACACCCTCGTGGTGATCCGCCACCGACCGGAAGGCACATCATGATGCGCGCAGTCACGATCAGGGAACCAGGCGGTCCCGAGGTGCTGACGTGGTCGGAGGTCGAGGAACCGGTGCCGGCCCCCGGCGAGGTCGTGATCCGCGTGGCCGCGGCAGGGGTTAACCGAGCCGACCTGATCCAGCGCGCCGGCGACTACCCGCCTCCCCCCGGTATCGCTCCGTGGCCCGGACTTGAGTGCAGCGGCGTGATCGATACCGTCGGCCCCGACGTCGTGGGATGGTCGGTGGGCGACGAGGTGTGTGCGCTGCTCTCCGGCGGCGGCTACGCCGAGCGAGTCGCCGTGCCAGCGGGTCAGGTAATGCCCGTGCCGGCCGGGGTCGACCTCATCACCGCGGCAGCGCTTCCCGAGGTGGCCTGCACGGTGTGGTCGAACGTGTTCATGACCGCGCGGCTTGAGGCGGGCGAGACCCTGCTGGTGCACGGCGGTTCCAGCGGAATCGGCACGATGGCGATTCAACTCGCCCGCGCCCTCGGTGCGAACGTGGCGGTCACCGCCGGAAGCGATGAGAAGCTGGCGCGCTGCGCCGAGCTCGGCGCGTCGATTCTGGTGAACTACCGCACCGAAGATTTCGTTGAACGAGTGTTGGCCGATACCGACGGCCATGGTGCCGACGTGATTCTCGACGTGATGGGCGCGGCGTACCTCGCCCGCAACATCAGCGCACTGGCGGTGAATGGCCGCATCGTGATCATCGGGCTCATGGGCGGCGCCACCACGGAGATTAACCTGGGGTCGCTGTTGGGCAAGCGCGGTGCCGTGCACGCCACCACCCTGCGTGCCCGACCGCTAGCCGAGAAGGCCGAGATCGTGCGCCGCACTCGCGAGGTGGTGTGGCCGCTGATTGAGACTGGGCTGGTGACGCCCGTGGTCGACTCGGTGTTTCCGATGCATCAGGCCGCCGATGCGCATCGCCTGATGGAGGCCAGCACGCACGTGGGCAAGATTCTGCTGACGGTGTGATCAGTACGGCTCCCCTACTTGCCCTGCTGGAACCACTTGTAGCCCACGAGCCCCCCGCCGGAAGCGTTTCTGGCCTGGATCTCGAACCGGTAGGGCTGGTTCTTCGTCCGGCCGCCGGTAGTCGCCGAGCGGGTGGTCGCCGACACCGCTACCCATGCCGAGCACGGGAGCCCACCCACTGCGCACCAGCGCAGCCGATATCCGATCACCGAACCGGACCCGATGTACTGCGGGGAAGTCCACGTCACCTTCGCATTCCTCGCCATGGGGAACGACACCGTCAGCGCGCGCGCCTGCGTTGGCACACCCGCAATCACCGCAGCCGACTTTGACGACGTGCTCGACCTGGAATTGCCATTGGTCGCCTTCACCGTGAAGGTGTACGACGTGCCGTTGGTCAATCCAACTACGGTGCACGCGAGGGGCGTCACCGGAATTGTCCGAGTCCACGTACACGTACTGCCACCCGGCGACGCCACCACCTTGTAACTGGATATTGCGAATCCACCGTTGACTTCGGGCGGCAACCAGGACACCAGCACCGACCTATTACGCGGCGCACCAGAAACCGAACGAGCCTGCGATGGTGGAGGAAATGGCCCCCCATCGACGATCGTCCACCCACGATTCACGAGCGTCGCGCGAGCAGCCGCCGCGCTCGACAGATACTTCGGGCCCTCCCCGAGTGCAACGCCCGTAGCTGACTTTGCCGCCCACCCCTGAAGGCTCGCGCTGTAGTTCGTCGGCGACATCCCCATATCCGACAGCGCATTTCTAAGGGAGGCGCCCGACTTCACTGACCATCCACCGAGCGACCGGTTGAATGCCGTTGCACTGGCGAACATGTAGCTCATGTCAGTGACGTTGCTGACGTTCCACGAGCTCAGGGCCCGATTGAACGCGATGGCTCCTTCGAACATGCCGCTCATGTCGGTCACGCTTCCGGTGTTCCAAGCGCCTACGTCTTGATTGAACGCGGTCGCAAACCGGAACATGTCGCTCATGTCGATGACGTTGCTCGTGTTCCAGCCGCTGATGTCCTGATTAAAGGTGCTTGCCCCGTAGAACATTCGGCCCATAGTGGTGACGTTGCTCGTGTCCCAGCCGCTGATGTCGGCCGTGAGGTTCGTGGAGCCTTCAAAAGCCCTGTAGAGGCTGGTGACGGTGCTTGGGAGGCTGGCCGGCAGAGTCGCCAACTGCGTCGTCCCCGAGAATGCACCGTCAAGGTTCGCCAGCCTATTGTCACCCCACGACGTAACCCCTGTGAGCTTGGTGGAACCCAGCCAACCTTCGCCACTGAACGCGTAGAGAGAGTTGCCCCAGATTTTGATGGTGTAATCGCCGGAGCTGAGGTAGGTATGACTGAGGTTGTTGGTGGGGTCGCCTGCCGCGAATTCCACCACGGGGCCTTCACCCCACGACACGTACAGGTACTCAGACCAAAACGTCGGCAGGGTGACGGTGGTGGGATTGTGCATCGTCAGGCACATCGCCTCCCCTGTGGCCTGACCGCAGGCAGGTACCACGAAAGCTGCCGCTGGTGCCACCCCCCAAGCCACCACACTCGTCACGACTAACGCGAGTGCGGCAGCAATTGATGCGAAACGTCGGGCGGGAGTCGATGAACTAGACATTGAAGTTCTCCTACGTAGTGGCGGCCCTGTTGACGACTTCTGGTGACTCTTTACCTCGGGAGCGCACGGCGCAACCTCCTTCTAGGGAAAACCCTAGAAGCACGACCTTCTACTTAGCCTGCTTGAAGGTATTGCTATCGGTGGGGCCGGCTAGCGTGGAGCTGTCGGCACACCAAACGACTTTCGCAGGGAAAGTCGACGGCACGTGCACTTTCTCTGCGCAGAAGCACGCTCGCGCGGCTGAAGTCGACCCGCGTCGCCCGCTGACGAGTCGCCGGGGTCGGCCCCCTCCCCCGAACTACACCGCTGGCAGGGCCGCGATCTTTCGCTCGATGTACGGCGAGAACCAACCCGCGTACTTGGCGTGCAGTTCGGGCTTGCGCCAATCCGAGCCGGTGACCACGCCGCGGCAGGTGGGCTCGCCGCAGAGGCACTCGAACTCGTCGTAGTCGCTGCAGTCGCACATGGCGTAGTCGAAGGTGAGTTCCTCGCCCACGGCGATGTCGCGCATGGCCACCAAGATCTGCGAACCCACCAGCCCGCACGACGGCTCGCACGAGTGGTTCAGCATGTCACCGGGCTCGGGGGTGTCGCCCGACACGAGGTAGAGGTCCTCGTCAATTTGAATGGAGCGCGACTGACGGTCGTGGTTGAACGAGCCCAGGGTGGCCAGGCTCACCACGTACCCACCGAAACCAGCCACGGTCTCGCCCGCGCCGATTGACTCGGTGGCGAAGGAGCCCCAGCCCTTCTCGCCGGCCGGATTGGCCTCGGCCTTCGGGGTCAACCAGTTGAAATCCATCCGGTTAGGGTGCCACATCACGTCGATGACGCCAAATCGTCAACCCCGAGAACCGTTGCAGCGCAATTGAATCGTCGTTCAGGAACCATGCAATGCGTTCCGGTGCACCACAACTCACACGCCCTTTCCCGCGGGCGACATAATCCGGTGACAGGATGGGCGCATGACCGACCAGCCCGAGCAGGCGATCGATGCTTCACACATGCTCGTCGTGGGTCCCGACGGGCAGCCGATCGGCTCGCTGGCCCCCTCCCGCGGCGATGGCGATGACCCCGCACGCCCCCTCACTGAGATGGTCGAGCAGCCGGCCAAGGTGATGCGCATCGGCAGCATGGTGAAGCAACTGCTCGACGAGGTGAAGTCGGCGCCGCTCGACGAGCAGGCCCGGCAGCGACTCAAGGAGATTCATGCCCGCTCGATAGCCGAGCTCGAAACCGGACTCGCCCCTGAGCTCGTCGACGAGCTCAAGCGCATCTCGCTGCCCTTCGCCGACGATGTCACCCCCACTGAGGCCGAGTTGCGCATCGCTCAGGCCCAGCTCGTGGGCTGGCTCGAGGGGCTGTTCCACGGAATCCAAACAGCACTCTTCGCGCAGCAGATGACTGCTCGCGCGCAGTTCGAAGAAATGCGCCGCGGCGCTATCGGACCCGGCCCGGGTTCGGGTGA
>WLOZ01000247.1 GCA_009699025.1 Actinomycetota bacterium | reverse complement strand
GCCGCGTTGAACATGAATGCCACGTCCGGCCGCGCCCGCACGATGGCGTGGGCCGTGCTGATGGCTGCGTGCGACAGCGTCTCGACGTGCCGCTCCCGCACCGCGGGCAGGTTCACCAGGCGCATGCCCCGGTGCTCTGTCAGGGTTTGGCCCTCGTTGCGGCAGTAGACCACAACGTCGTGTCCTCGGTCGGCAAGGCGCGCACCAATCTCCTCAACCGCCGACTCAAATCCGCCATAGCGCGCGGGGGCTCCGCGGGTGCCGATCATGGCGATTCGCACGGCACCGACTCCCGAGGGACGAGGCAATCTCTGGCGATCGCGACCGTTCGCCACTGGCGAGCCTAGCCGCTCGGCTGGAAGCCGCCAGCGACACGCGACCTACTCGACAGCAACAGTGGCCGTGACGCCGGGGGAGGCTCAGTGTGGTCGATGCTCGACGTCACTGAAAAGTCGCTCGTGCTGCTGGCGCTCGCTCCAGTGATTACCCGGCTCGCGGTACCTGTAGTGCTTGTAGAGCCTGATCGGCTCATCCGGAGTGCCCATCACAGTGTTCACCGACACCGCACCCTCGAACATAGGCCATAGGACGTCCCCGCGGATTTCGTCGTGGGTGTCGTAAAAGTGAATGAACATCCGCCAGCCACTGGTCATCGAAAAGATGTTGTAGGGCACGTGCTCCGTGGTGACCTCTTCGGCCAGCATGTGCTCAGCCAATTGCTCAAACATCACGTCGACGAACTCCCGAATCACGGGACTACCACGCTGGCCCATCAGCATTCCGGCAATCAGTCGGCTTCGCCCGGGATGCCTCTCGCTCGGCACGAACTCAAACAGCACCAATTGATGGTCACCGAGCAACGCGGTGTAAGGATCGAGCTGGGAGGACGAGGCGTTGGGTCCGGCATGGGCATCGGCAAAGAATCCGCCCCGGTCGTACAGCATCAGCCAGCGCGCGAGATCCGAGCGGCAGGATTCAATGCGAATTCGCGAGTAGATCGCGAGGTACTCCTCAGGAAAGGATTTTCGAAGGATGGCCATCACAGCGTCGTCGCCCAGAACTATGGGAGTGACATCATGCGCGCGCCAGTCGGCCAGCGCCGGTTCGATGGCCGCCTGATCACCCTCCCAGAAGATGAGGACTTCATCCGTCAGCAGAGGAGAACTCATGGTCGGAGTCTAGCCAGGGCTCGTGACTTGCCTTGGAATCTCATTGGCGGCCCGTCTGGTCCAACGCCACCGTGAGAGCAGGCACAGACTGATAGCGTCAGCAACTCCGGCAACCGAGGATTCACAGTGCTTTTCACCTATTGGGACACAGGACCTTTTCCCGACGACGGGATCGTCGCCGCGTGGAGTGCTGAATTTAGCGACTTCACCGTGTTCTCGCGGGATGACGTCACGGAGCTCGTTCAGCAGAGAATCCCAGGTTCACTGGACCTGTGGAATCGAATCGCCATTCCCGCCTGCAGGTCTGACCTCGCGAGAGTTCTACTGCTGGCCGAGTACGGGGGCCTCTACGTCGACGCGCACTGCACGGTAGGCGACCCACTGTCACTGCGGCGCCTGCTCTCCATTCTCGAGTCGGTCGAACTGGTGGCCATTGATCGCGTGAACCTGCACAAGAGGCCCGGGGACGTGCACCTAGTGAACGGTGCGCTGGCCGCTCAAGCCCACAGTGCGCTCATCGAGGATCTGCTCGCTTGCCTCCTGAACAATCTCCATGAGCAGTTCGACCGAGAGTCCCAGACCGACGACTACGTCCCCTACAACCTTGCGGTCGTCACTGGTGCCTGGAACCTCCGGCTCCTGCTGTGCGAGGTGGGCGATGACAACGAGGTCAGGCTGAACAACGCGTTGCATGGCCGGGCGCACCTGCTCCGACTTCCCGACCCAGCATTCGGGACTCCCTTCAATTTCCACGCCAACTACGGCTACCGCAAGCCTGGTATGCACTGGAGCGAGCGACAGCTAACAGAGCGCCTGTTCGAGCCCGAATGATGTCTGCCGACGCACCGCGCCCGACATTCCACCCGCAACAGAGCGGAGAGCACGCCCCATGCGCATCGCGATCCTGAGCAACTGCCAGACGCCGCTCTGGAGCAACTCGATCAAGGCGATGATGCCCTCAGCGACCGTGGTGCTCGCCCGTCACGTGGGCGTCACGACCCTGACCGACGACGTGATCTCTGCGGCCGACGGGTCGAGCGACGTCATCCTCGTCGTGGCTGACTGGAAGCCGCGCCTGCTTGAGGAGATGTCGTCAGCTTCCTTCTCCGCCGACGTTGTAGCCATACCACCCATCCACTTTCCCGCCTTTCACCCTGACGGCTGCTACCTCTCCGTCAACGGCATCATCGAGCCGACACGATGGGGTACACACTGGTCTCCTCGCCTCGCCGCCTGGGCATTCCTCGAGGGCCTTGATGTCAACGAGGCGCTCGCCCTCTACTGCGACGACGCCTTTGAGGAGGTTGGCTACCACGCGGCGTGGAACGTCTCAGTGGCATCGCTTCGCGCGGGCTTCGACGACAGTGGATTCGACTTCGATCAATGGCTCTGGCCCGTCAAGCGCTCCGGAGTCTTCATGCACGGCTTTAACCATCCCAAGCCGATCGCGGTGGCCGCGCTGGCCCACCAGCTGTGTCGTGTGCGATTTGATACCACCCTTCCGCCCCTAGAAGAACTCGTGGGAGTCCTCCCCGACCCCTTGGCCTCCGGTGTCATCTGGCCGGTTCACCGGCCAATCGCGCTTCGGCTGGGCGTCCCCGCAACCAATGTCGTGAAGGTCAACGACACCTACGTTCAATGGGAAGACTTCGTTCACGGCTGCTACAAGGGTTGGGCCCTGAACGGGCTGACGTCTGAGACCGCCACCACATCGGCGCCTGTGTCGCCCTCGTCACGACACACACTTCTGACACTCGCGGGAAGGAGCACCTCGTGACGCATCCCTATCGTGGGCTGCCGGCATCGCAGTTCTGGAATTCTGCGGTATCCGGTATCGCACCAGGATCTCTCGACCCCGTCATCGATTCAGGCTTTCGCATCAGTGTCGACGATGCCGTGGCCACCCTCGGCTCGTGCTTCGCGCAGCATCTTGCCGCCAGCATCAGGGACTCGGGTTATCGCTACCTGGTGACCGAGCAGGCACCACCGGGAGCGGCGCCTGAAGTCGCCGCCACCTACGGGATCTTCTCCGCCAGATACGGCAACATCTACACCGTTCGTCAAGCAGTGCAACTGCTGGAGAGAGCCTTCGACGACCGGACCTTCGATGACGACGTCTGGACGCGTGAGAACCGTTGGTACGACGCATTGCGGCCAACGGTCGAGCCCGGAGGGTTCGCAACGGCAGAGGAGCTCGCCCACGATCGGGCCCGTCACCTCGACTCCGTGCGACGGCTGTTTCTCGAGTCTGACGTGGTCGTGTTCACCCTGGGGCTCACAGAGGGCTGGAGAAGTCGTGTCAGCGGCGCCGTGTACCCGATCGCACCCGGCGTGGCTGCTGGCGCCTTCGACCCCGAACACCACGAGTTTTTCAACGGCGACTACCCCTCAGTCCGGGCCGATCTTGAAGAGTGGCTCCGGCTGCTGCGCCGGGTAAATCCGTCGGTGCGGGTGTTGCTCACGGTGAGCCCCGTGCCCCTTGCCGCCACCTACGAGAAGCGACATGTCTGGGCCTCCACCACCTATAGCAAGGCGGTGCTACTCGCTGTGGCCCAAGACGTCGCCCGCGCGGAAGACCTCGTGGACTACTTCCCCTCCTTCGAGATCATCACGTCGCCGCTGACGAACTCCCAGTATTACGAGGATGACCTACGCAGCGTTCGCGACCGCGGGGTGCGCCATGTGATGCGCGTCTTCCGGCGTCACTACCTCGAGGCCGATGAGCATCAGGCGCAGCACGACACGGCCGCCCAGCTGGCCGCCTACCGAATCGAGAGCACCGTGATCTGTGACGAGGATCTGCTCGCGTACGGCGGAGAGCCCAGTGGTGAAGCCACCGTGTGAGCTTTCCTCTCCGAGGCGCCTAGCGGGGGGCGAAGAGCCGCAGCACGCTCACTCGTACTACTCGCCCTTGTGAGCCAGCCAGACCCTGCTCCAGGGCTCCCACTCGGCGCCGGCCCAGCCGTGATTGCGCATCAGCGGTTCCGCCGACTCGAACCCGGCATTGAGGAGGCCCTCGCGCAAGGAGGAAACGTTGAACATGCGATGCTCGAGAAAACCCGTGAGGCCGCCGTAGATCACGAGGTCGGAGAAGCGAACCGCGACGCCCGACTCATTGAGGCCGACATACTCCACCACGCCTGGCGACACCTCCACGCGAGCCTCCGTCAGCTCAGGAAAGTGCTCCTCGTGCGGCTCGT
>WLOZ01000246.1 GCA_009699025.1 Actinomycetota bacterium | reverse complement strand
CGGTGGCCTCGGCCTCGACCATCATGATCGCGACGTCGTCACCGACGATGCGGCCCGCGACGACCATGTCGAACACGGCCTCCTCGAGCTCGCTGTGCCTCGGGAACGCAACCCACTGGCCACGGATGAGCGCGACGCGCACGGCGCCGATGGGGCCGCTGAAGGGCAGTCCGGCGATCTGGGTGGACATCGACGCGGCGTTGATGGCCACGACGTCGTAGAGGTCGTCGGGGTTGAGCGACATCACCGTGACGACGACCTGGATCTCGTTGCGCAGGCCCTTGACGAACGAGGGGCGCAGCGGCCGGTCGATGAGGCGGCAGGTGAGGATGGCGTCCTCGCTGGGGCGACCCTCACGGCGGAAGAACGAGCCGGGGATGCGACCCGCGGCGTACATGCGCTCCTCGACGTCGACCGTGAGGGGGAAGAAGTCGAACTGCTCCTTGGGGTTCTTGCTGGCCGTGGTGGCCGACAGGAGCATGGTCTGGTCGTCGAGGTAGGCCACGGCGGAGCCGGCAGCCTGACGGGCGAGACGCCCGGTCTCGAAGCGGATGGTGCGCGTGCCGAACGACCCATTGTCGATGACGGCTGCGCTGGTGAACACGGAATCGGGACCCTGCACGGGTGCCCTCCCTACTGATGAGGGGGGCAAGGCACGGTGGCGATCGGGACGAGCCGGTCATCGATCGAGGCCCACGGGCCCCGAGGGGTTGCCGGAGGCCACTACCGAGGACCGACGGTCAGCGGTCGCGATCAGGCGCTCGCCCCCGAAGTTGTGTGTCTGCGGGTATTTAGTTGTGGTGAAGCGGGTGGAGACGAGGAACTAGCGCCTCAGTCCGAGACGCTCGATGAGCTGGCGGTAGCGGCTGATGTCGGTCTTCGCCAGGTACTTCAGGAGCCTCCGGCGGCGGCCGACGAGCAGCAGCAGGCCGCGACGGCTGTGGTGGTCGTGCTTGTGAGCCTTGAGGTGCTCGGTGAGCTGGTTGATGCGAGCCGTGAGAACGGCGACCTGCACCTCGGGGCTTCCGGTGTCGCCCTCGCTACGGGCGTACTCCTCAATGACGACCTTCTTGGCCGTGGTGTCGAGCGACATGATGTTCCTCTCGGGCGCGTCAGGCCTGACGTGCTGCAACGAGTGCTGCGGCTGCGACAGGGTACGAATGTCACGAGTGTCGGAGCGCCCGCTCTGACACCGTCTCTGACAGGCTACCAGCCGCCGGCCGGTGCTCCCAGCCGAGGTCGGCTGCAGCGGGGACGAGCCAGCGACGAATCCTCGCTACCGGGGTGAGGGACCCCAGGCAGGCGCGCTCGACCTCAGCCGCCGCCGCCCACGCGAGGTCGGACGTGGCCTGCCCGACCGCCTCGGGCGCATACAGTGCGGGTGCGCAGATACCGGCGAGCTCCCGCAGCGCGACGGCGACGTCGGCCGGGAGGTCATCGACCACCGTGTCGTCCGGATCGGCAATACGGTCGGGCGACACATCGGGTGGCCGCGCGAGCCCCGCACCGCGCAGGCTGAGTCTGGCCCAGAGCCAGGCTCCCGCGACCCGCTGCTGGGGGGAGCCTGCCGCCAGCCGCGCCCTCGCCCGGCGCCGTCGGGCCCAGAGCGCCGCGGGCCAGGCCGCCAGCAGGAGCACAACGGCGAGCGCCTCGGCCATGATCGTCACCACCTGGCCCCCGCCGCTGGCAGCCAGAACGTCGGCACGGCCACTCTCCTGTGCGGTCGCGGCAGGGGTCTGCACCGACCCTGACGTCGGCGTCGGCGCTGGCAGTGGCGTGGTGGATGCCTCAGGTGGTCGCGGGGGGCGCACCACGGACGGTCGACCAGCGTCACGGTCCTGGGGGCTGGGCTGGAAGGCCACCCATCCGATTCCGGCCAGCCGAGCCTCGGCCCACACGCTGGTATCGGGACCCCGCACGAGAGTGCCGGCGCGCCGAATGAGGGGCAGGAAGCCCACGCACAGACGCGTGGGAATACCCCACGACCGGGCGGTGAGGGCGAAGATCGACGCGTATTGCGACTGGAAGCCGACCCTCTCGACGAGCACGGAGTCGAGGTCGGCCAGCCTGCCTCCCGGTCCCTGGAGCGACAGCTGGCTGGCCGGGGCCGCCCTGAAGCCGCGGCCGCGCAGCCGCGACGACAGCGTTACCAGCCTCGACCACGTCGCCGCCGACCCGGCGGGCGAGTCGGCCGCCACCGAGTCGGCCAGCGCGGCCATGGACTTCGGAAGGGGCGCGGGCAGGGCCAGCGCGGCCTCGGCCGCGATCGCTGCGGGCATCGCGGACGCCAGTTGCGCGTCGGTCGCCACCCCCACCCGGTAACGGACGTCGAAGTTCTGGCCGATGGGCGACCCGATGGAGAGCACCGTTCCGCTGGATGGTCCCACCCGCACCGGCGTGGTGCCCACCACCTGGGTAACCCGCTGCGGCACGGGCACGAAGGGGCCCGGTAGCCCGGTTCCGACCTCGACCCGGGCACTGCCCGTGAGAGAGCCCGACACCAGGAGGTCTGGCTCGGCGTCGATCGACCCCGGAGCACCCCGGAAGGAGCGCGGGGTGACCCATCCGACACCGTCGTACTGGTCCATCGACAGCCACACGAGTCGCACCGCACGCACCGGCGGTAGCAGGGTCACGAGGCTGCGATTGGCCTCGGCCGGGTCGAGTTGCCAGCGTGCTGCCAAGGTGAGCGGATCTCCCACGTCGAGCACAACCGGCGGCCGCTGCGGGGTCTGCTGCTGCACCTGGATCGACGCAGGACGCGTGGGCATGACCTCATCGGCCAGTAGCCCGGCGACGAGCGACGCCACACCGATGAGCACCATGGCCAGCGCGGACCACGCCACGGCCCCCGCCGCGGGCGACACCGCGGCTGTCGGGCCGTCTCCACCGCCCGTCCAGCTTCCGGTTGTGAGCAGCACCAGCGCCAGCGAGACGGTGACCCCCACCGCGAGCAGCACCGACCCACTCGTGCCAGACAGACCGACGAGCAGCACCAGCGCGAGGAGCACGACCGGGGGAATGATGGCGGTGGCGGGCCGGCGTGAGGCGACGAGGCACTGAGCCCCCCAGCTAACCCCCGCTACGAGAGTCGCCGACAGCCCGAGCGTGACCGGATCAATGTCAGACGGCACCACCAGCCCCACTACCCCGGAGGCGAGGACAGCCACCAGCCCCGGCCAGCGACCCACCAAGGCCGTCAGCACTCCGGTGAGGGCCGCCGCGGGCACGAGGAACACCACGGTCTCACGGGCACCCAGAGCGTCCTGCAGTCCGAGGGTAACGAGCAGCACAGGGACCAGCGCCACGATTCGAACTGCCCATTGGTCGCCGCGCACCGCCCGATCAGACATTACGACGACCCCCTCGTCGACCTAGCCGGAGGCGCCGCGAGGTCGCTCGCCCGGAGGATGGGAACCACCGACAGTGCCCTGGTCGCCACCCGCTTACCGGCCACCCCCACCTTCACGAGGGTGTGCGCACCCCACCCCTCGACGGCCGCTGCACGCGATCCCGTGACAGCAATGACCGATCCAGCCTCGAACCGCGACGCGGGCACCGTCGTCATCGACGGCTCCACGCGGGCCAGCAGGTCGAGGACACCTGCATGTCGACCGCCTCCCGCCCGCGCGGAGTCGCCCACCGTTGTCGTGAGGTCGACCTCAACCCCGGTCAGCGCCGCCGACACCGCGATCGACGCCGCGACGTCGACGGCCTCCTCGAACTCAGCCTCCGACGCGTAACTGCCCGCGGACACGTCGAGCAGCACGTGCACTCCTGGACGCCGCGATTCGACGTGCTGGGTCACCATGAGAGTGCCGATCTTCGCCGACGAGCGCCAGTGCACGCGGCGGACCTCGTCGCCCACGACGTACTCGCGCAGGGTCGACACGTCGCCGTCGGCCGCCTGCCGCGAGCGCGAGCGTGCGTGCTGTCCGTGCATCGAGAGCAGTGGGGCCACCGCCACCGGATAGACGCGTGGCACGACGACCACCTCGACCGCGGGCACTCGCGTGACCCTCCGACGTACCAGTAGCCACGCGTCGACCCGCTCAACTGTCCAGGGGCCCATCTCCACGGGCCCGCGGCGCTCGGTGGGAATCGTCAGTGACACGCGCGAGGGGACTCCGGGTAGCAGGCGCGGCAGCCCGACCACGGCGGGACCCACCGGGCCCGTGCTTCGCAACCTCATGCCACTGAGTGAACGGGAGCCGTGGTCGAGCAGGGTCACGTCGAGGGAGGCCGGCAGATCGCGGGCGACCCGGGACGATCCTGGTGGGAAGACGTCGACAGTCGTACTGGCGGCCACCGCCACGACAGACACCGTGACCAGCAGCCCGAGCCCCACCGCGAGGGCCACCAGTTCGGG